>JBCBOW010000088.1:0-6976 GCA_039821045.1 Pseudomonadota bacterium | reverse complement strand
CTGTTTGAACGCCGCGGCCGCAGCCTTGAAATCACTGAAGCGGGGCGCATTGCGCTCGATCATGCAGACGAGATTTTCCGTACCGCCGAACATCTCTCAGCCACTCTTAGCGCCGCGCAAGGTCAGCGCCGGGTCCTGAGGATTGGCGCGCTCGCGACCCTTTCGCGAAACTTCCAGATGCAGTTTCTGGCGCCATTGATGGGTCGCAATGATGTCGAAGTTGTGCTGCGGTCGGGCACACAAGAGGCGCTCTTACGCGGGCTTGAAGCGCTCAGCTTGGATGTGGTTCTAACCAATCTTTCCCCGGCGAGAGATGCGGCGAGCCGGTATTTGGTCACACGGATTGATGAGCAACGCGTAAGCTTGGTGGGGGCGCCGGATCGTATCGGCCCTGAACCCGCTGATGTCGTCGCTTTGCTGGCGCAACATCCCTTGGTCTTGCCGACACCTGAGACAGCTTTGAGGGCGGGGTTTGACGCGTTTATCGACCGCATGGCGCTTAGCCGACCAGGCTTCATGGTTCGCATCGCTGCCGAAGCTGACGATATGGCCATGCTGCGCCTTCTCGCACGCGCCGATATGGGACTGGCCGTCATCCCGCCGATCGTTGTGCAAGATGAACTGCGGTCCGGAAGCCTTGTCGAAGCGAGCCCTCTTGCCGGGCTGACTGAGCAATTCTTCGCGGTCACGGTCCAGCGGCGGTTTCCCAATCCGCTGGTCAAAGAGGTGCTTACTTAGAGCGCAAGACCTAGGCTGCGTTCAGGCTCCGAGCCGCTCCGCTAAGAGTGCGACTTGTCCCATGCAACCCGCCTCAATCAGGGCCTCTGCGAGCTGATCGGCGCCCGCGTAATCCTCACTCATGGCGACAAAAGTGATCGAAGAGACATTCGTCCCCTCGGGACCGGCGAGAGTATAAGGCGTTCCGGTGGTCACCGTCATCCGCGCAGGATCCAGCGCTGCGACATCATCGCCATCATCGAATGTGACGTCGATTGAGCTTTGCGATGCGGTGTCGACCACGCGGTAGGTCGCGATGCCTTCATTCACAGGGCGCCATAGGCGAACAACGCTGGTGTCAAACAGGCACATCGTGCCTGACTGCGAGACATCGACGTACCAGAGATTGGGGCTCATCGGGCGCGGCCCCTCTTCAGTCCCAGTCCCTCCACGAACAGCTCCGGTTCGCACACGCTTTGCTGCGCGCTTGCGCGTCAGCGCGGAAAAGCGCGCACGCGATGCTTTGGGATCATCGCCAACCTTGAATTGGCCAGCGCCTTTCATGACGCGCGTGCCCTTCGACGTGAGCACGGTCACGCTGTCACCAGCCTTGAGTGTGATTGTCGCATCGTCATCCAGCTTTGTGCCCACGGGATAGTCACCAGCCGATGGGCCGCTGGATTTGACCACCACGCCAGCCATGGCGACCGTTGATGCTGCAAGCAGCGCTCCTGCCAGCGAGATATTAAGCAAACGGGCTTTCGCTTTAGCCGAGAACATACGCTCCCCTTTCACCAAGATTGCGATACCGATCCGCCAAGTTCTTTAGCGCGATATCCTCAGGATGCCTAGCGGCGACCTCGTCTGCGATCGCCACTGCTCTATCATTATCGCTCTGTGCAAGAGCCGCTGCCTGCGCCAGACTGGCTCGATCCGCGTCTGGAAAATCGGGCGCGGGCTCCATCAGATCAACCGGGCGAGCCCGGCCGCGCAGCACCACGCGGCCCATCTCTCGCCACCAGTCAAGGTCTGAGCGCTCCGCGAAATCGCGGCTCGCCATTACGCTCGATTGCAGCGATTTGTTGGCAGCCTCGAGCCGCGCTGCGGTGTTCATGCTGTCGCCAAGGGCGGTGTACTGAATGCGTGTATCGCCGCCGAAATTGCCGATCACAGCCTCCCCAAAATGGAGCCCGACGCGGGTCTTCCCGATTTTGGGCAAGGTCGGATCCATTTCAGCGACTTCGCGGCGAAAGGCCTCGCCCGCTTCCCACATCGCGTATCCCGCCTTGGCCGCTCGCACCGCGTCATCAGGCCGCGCGATGGGCGCCCCCCAGAAAGCTACAACCGCATCGCCCACGAATTTGTCGATTACACCGCCATGATCGAGCACCACCTGGATCAGCATTTCAAGGTAGCGATTAAGCAGTTTGGCGACCATCTCCGGCTCGATCGCGTGGCTCATCTTGGTAAAGCCTTCAAGATCACTAAAAAGCACGTAGATCGAGCGTTTCTCGCCCCCCAGACTAAGGAGCTCTGGCTGGTCGATAATCTGCTGCGCGATATCGCGCGGAATATATTTGCCCAGCGCGCTTTGCGCAAAGCTGCGCTGCCGCGCCCCGGAAGCTCTCGCGACGGTAGTCATCGCCGTGAAGGCAAGCACCCAAGCAACGAGCCAGCCAACCGCGGGCAGGCCATAGGTATCGACATCTTCAACCTGCAGCACAATCGGTGCGCCGATGAAGAGCGTGAACAGCACAATCATCAGCGGCACAAGTCGCCGCGCGGGCCATTCAAGCAGCGCCACCAGAACCGCTGACATGACAACCAGAACAGCAAACGCCCATTTCAAGGCCGAGGAAATCTGCGGGAGGGCTTTGCCATCCAGCATCTGCGCGATCATCTCAGCGTGGACCGCTATCCCGGCGGGGACTTCGCCATCAACCGATGTGAACGAAGTCTCGACCCGGTCATAGTCAACGATATCTCCGCCGATGAGGACATATTTGCCCTCAATCTGCTCAGCGACAAACGGCGCGATTGAAGGGTCGAGATCCACAAACAGATCGATATCGAGCGAAGAAAATAGCGGCGCGGAGATATCGTCGTTGCCCGTATCGCTCTGATCTTCAAATAGGCTGCGCCGATACTCGATCCCGCCGGTGTAGCCTTCAAACACCTCGACAGGACCGCCAGCATCCCCGACCATCGCGCGGCCAAGGAGCGGCGGAAGACCCGGTTCTATGCTTGGCCATACGCGCGTTGAGCCGAACGCATTATCTAAACGAATGCTGGCAGGGCGAGCGTTGCTGCCTTCAAGCGCGCCGAGAAACTCTTCCAGATACTGCTGCTGTTCAAAGACGATATCGTCTTCATTGGTGCCCACCGCGGCATAGCCAACGGCCGCCGGCGTCTGCATTGAGCGCAGCGTCTCGATGAGCTCCACGTCCTCGTCTTGCGGCTGATCGAAGAGAATATCGATCCCGATGGCCTTTGCGCCCATGCCATCCAGGTTAGCGAGCGCTTCGGCCAACATATCGCGTGGCAAGGGCGAGCGTTTCTGGGCTTTGATCAAGGTCTGATCAGTAAAGACAACCAAGACAACACGCTCATCGGGCTCGACCATGTCGGCGGAGTAATAGCTGCGAAGGTCGTAAAGGGCGCGCTCAGCCGCGTTGGTGAGCGGGGTCGGTGTTTCGCCATCGGGCAAAGTCCAACTGAACCGGGCGATAAACACCGCGAAGAAAACCACGAGAAGCGCGGCGAGGATCTGGATGGTTCCAGCTTCGCTCACGCTGCGATAGCCGCGCGAAAGCCAAGTGATGCGCTTCTTGGAAGATTGCGCCGGGGGAACCGCGCTCTTCGCTTCAGCCACCGCTGGTGTGGTTTGTTCGTTCATGCGCGTTCCCCATCCCTATTCCGCGCTTTTCATCCCGTCGCTCACAGTCGCCTTACTGGCGCGTCGCCTTGATTGCGCCATCTCCGACTACGGCAAACGCTGACCAGTAGAAAGGATGCGAGGTGTCAGCATCGTCCATGAGATCGAGCTGAGATTTGCGCAATGCGCCAGCGGTTTCGCCTGCCCCCTCTTCGAACAGTCCTGATATCAGGCGCTTGGTCGCATCATAATCATCCGGCACAGGCCAATGGCTGGCGAGGACTGTTCGCCCGCCCGCGCCCACAAAGGCCCTAACCAGACCATCAAGCGCAAAATCGCCGCCCGAAGTCACGCCGGCCTCTCGCGTGGCTCCAACGGTGGCTCCGCCCGCAGTGTCGCAGGCGGACAGGATCACGAGATCAGCATCAATGCGAAGTTCGAATATCTCTGCAAAGCTTAAGAGCCCATCGGATCCGCCTTCGCCAAACGAGGTCAGTAAAGCGGGGCGCGGCGGGCATTCGGGCTGCGGAGCCGTCACCAAGCCGTGCGTCGCGAAGTGCAAAATGCGATATTCGTTCAGATCATCGCGTGCGGCGATGGCTGTATCGGTGAAGGCATCCTCGGTGAGCACCGTCGTGCCCTCACCCAATTGTCCCGCCGCATCGAACAGCTCATCGGCCTTGATCGGATTGGCCCAGATGTTGGGCGACCAAATGCAGTTCTCGCCGCCCGCGAGCGCTGAACGGGTACGCGCGGTTCCAACGGCGCTATCGCTGATCGGCTTGTTCTGTCCCAAACCAAGATAGGCCTTGTTGCCGCTGGATGGCCGTGCGCGGCGAACGTCGCGGAAGGCCGCTGGCGAGACAGATGTGCTGATCTGCGCCGTGCGGCCAAGCCAAGATGTACCGGTAAAATCATACTCGTCGCCATCGTCTTGCTCGAGCCGCGCCTTGTACCGAGCAACACTATCATCATCGGTGACGAGCAGATTGATAGGCAGTTTGAGCAGCGCGCCATCAGGCTCAAAGACGATATGGCGATGGCTTGGTAGGCGATCTCCCACCGGGTTAAAGAGCTTAACGTAAAGCTCGCGCGCGCCTTCCAGATCGAACGGGAAAGTCAGGATTTCGCCGCCTTCAGCGATCGCGATGCTCTCGCGCAGTCGATCGACCAGGAGATCAAGCTCATCCGGCGTCGCATCGGCCTGATAGGCCAGTGCTGCTTGAGCAGTCGCGTAAACAACGAAGGTTTCATCTGCGAGTGTAACCATCTTCACATACGCCTCGCCTTCGCGAAGGATGGCTTGCAATCCAGCCAGATCAATCGCTGAACCAGTAACCGCCCGATAGCGCGGATACTCCGCCAGTTTTTGAAGGATTTCGGCTTGCTGCGCCTGCAATTGCACCAGCTTTTCCTCGCGCTCAGCAAGGAACCGCTCCGCTTCAAGGGTCAGCTGATCGCGCGATTTCAGCTGCACGATACTGCCGCGAAGCTGCTCGATTGACCGGCTCATATTGGTTGTCTTGCGGAACAGCAGAGCAGCTTCATCATCACCAGTCGACAATTCGCGCGCCAGCACCGCTTGTGTTTGGGCAAGCCCGGGGCGCTGGAGCAGCTGGCTCGCTGCGAAGATATCGGCCGCCGCCTCAGCGTTAGCCCCATCCTCAAGCAGAAGCGCAAAATAGGGCGACATCAGACTGCGCAGGCTCGGCAAGGGACGTCCCTCGGCATCTGCAACAATGGCGCGATAAAGATTGATAGCATCCGATTTACGTCCACTGCGGCCATAGAATCCCGCAAGCTGAGCGCGCGCGCTTTGCAGCGCCGGGCTATTAGGATAAAAATCGGTGAGAAGGGCGATACCCTCCTGGTGCAAGAGCTCTGCATCAGCCGCTCTGCCCGTTCGTTCAGCAACCTCGGCAAGCTCGCTGAGAACCTGAGCCCGCAACCAGGTAATCGAGACAACGCGTCCTTCTCTTACCTGCGCCAATGTGGTGTTCGCGCGAAGCAATGCCGTGTTCGCAGCTTCAGTATCACTTGTCAGACGCAGGGCCCTTGCTCGCAGATAATCGGCTTGGCCATCGAGCAGTTGCCGTCTTTCAAGCGGAGTTAGACTAAGCACAAGCGCTGATCCGCCGCTGCGGCCATCTTCTGCCGCAAGTCGACGCGCAAGCGCTTGCCCAATTCGCAACTGGCTCAAAGCCTCTGGATCATCAAACTCGCTTGCGATCGGCTGAGCCAGGATTTGAAGCGCATCGGCAGACCGGCTTTGGTTAAGCGCATCAATGGCTTCGTAATTGCGCTGAAGCCGTGCGAGCAGCGGATCTTGAACAGCCGCCGGGCGAGTGAGGCCAAACACACGCTCTGCTTCAGCGAAGTTGCCCAGGTTCGATTGCAGCAGCGCTTCGTTCAGTTTCGCTTCTGTGGCGCTGTTTCCGGTCAGCGCTTCAGCGCTTGCAGCAAAAAACTCTGCCGCCTCGGCAAATTCGCCGCTGTTGCTGCGCCGGTAGGCTTCAATGAGCGCTTGGTCGCTGGCAATCGCTTCTGCCTGCTGGCGCGCAAAAGCGAGCGCGTCTGTCGTTTGCGTCAGCGGGATGTCAACCGTGCCTTCCACGGTGCGATCGCGCACCAGCGATAATAGACCCAGCTCGAGCGCTTTTTCATATGCCGACAAGCCACTCGCGGCAAACGTGCGCCCGCGCGCCTCACCCACAAGCAATTCGGTTCTGACAATTTGCCCTTCATCCGCACACGAGAGACGCCGGGTTTGATCCAAAGCACTCTCAACCTGCTCAGGCACAGCTTTGGCGCCGTCCGCGCCACAACTGGCGAAGCTGGGGCCAAAACGGCCAGCAGCCTCGTCAGCCAATTTGCCCCGCACAGTCCATAAAGTCCCTATCGGCGCGGCCGCATCGCGGCAGATGATCGAATATTTGCGATCAAACAGGCCTGCGCCGGCTTCTGGCGCAAGGATCTGCGCCTCGCACAACGCGTTCGATCCGATTGGGAATGTATCACGCAAGCTGATCGGTGTCTCGCGCGCAGCCTGATCACGTGCCTCCTGGCTCTGTGCAATATTTGGCGTCGCTAAAACTGCAAGCCCGCAAACAAAAGCGGTCGCGACCAAGCTGACGAGCGATTTGAGATGTTTAATCCTCATCACTGATCTCCTCATCGCTGGAGTCTTCATCCTCGGTTTCGCCGCCCTGCACATAGAGCGAGCTATCCCCGCCGCTTGCGACAGGATCATCGAGCACCGGATCCTCGCTCAAAATCGGCGATTCAATAAGCCCCGGGAAGTCCACGCCAAAACTGGCGTCGGTTTGCTGCTGTGCGGCGGGCGTCGTTTCCTGATCAACCACCGGCACAATCTCGACCGGCGGT
>JBCBOW010000087.1:0-6991 GCA_039821045.1 Pseudomonadota bacterium | reverse complement strand
GGGCTAGAGCTCGTCTCGATGCAGTCCTGGTTGTTTGGCGTCACCGGCGCGGCCTTGTTTGAAGGACCAGAAGAGCGCCAGAGGTTCAAGGTCGGCATCAGCCGCGCGATCGATCTGGCTGGCCGGTTCGACATTCCCAATCTCGTCTTTGGATCACCACGCCAGCGCTGTGTTCCTGATGGCATGCCCATGGATAGCGCTTTGACTGAGGCCGCCGAGCTGTTCGGCATGTTGGGGGATCGCGCCGCTGCTGCTCGAACCAAGATCGCGATTGAAGCCAACCCTGCTATTTATGGAACCAACTTTCTGAACACGCTCGAGGATGCGATCAGCTTTGTTGATTTGGTCGATCATCCAGCCGTGGTTGCGATCCTTGATCTTGGCGCAATGCACATCAATGGCGACTTCGCGGCGGTTCCGCGCATGATCCCGAACATAGCGTCGCGGCTCAACCACGTGCATGTGAGCGAGCCTCACCTTGCGCCCGCTCCAGCCTCTGCAAACGCCCTCACACCTGTGCTCAAAGCACTGCGCGGCCACGGATACAAAGGCGCTGTTTCGATCGAAATGAAGCGCCCCGATGGCGGCCTTGCAGAGGTCGAAGCAGCCATCGCGCGCCTCGCCGGGGCCGCACAAAGTCTCGGGGTGTGCCATGCTTGATCCCAATGCGAAAATGAACGCGAAGCTGCGCGAAGACATCGTTGTATCGGTGTGCTTTTCCGACTTGCCAGTCTCCCAAGCGGCCTTTGACGCGGTCCGTGATCTGGCGGCAAAACTCGATGAGATTTATCGGTTCCGCGAGATCATCCTGGTGGTCGAGGATACTCACCGCGATGCGTATCTCTCTCTCATCGAAGAAATCTCAGACTTGCGCCTGTTCGTCGTCTCGCAAGGCGCAGATTTCTATGAGCGGCGCGTCATTGCCGCAGAGGAAGCGATTGGCGATGTGGTCCTGCTCGTGAGCGCCCATGAAGTGCAGCATCTCGATGCGCTTGCCTTCCTCGAACACGCTGAAAGCGCCAATGTCATTACGCTGGCAACGCGGCTCAAACACAGCCCTCTGGTCACAAGCCTGACAGCGCCGATCATCGCCATTGGCCGGATCGCCGGGTTCAAGGTCAATCTCAACGATCTGCAGACCGTGGCGATGCCGAGGACATTGCTGAACACCCTGCTCTCGCATGAAGAGCCCAGACTGGCCCTGCGCTTCCCGCCGCGTGATCCACGCTCACCGTTCGAATGTCTGCGGGTCGACGGGGCCGAGATTTCTCGCAGCCGGATCTCTGGCCTTCCGCGCCGCTTGCAAATGCTCCAGACGCTGCTGGTTTATCTTGCTCCCACGATCCTTTCGATCGTCGCTCTGACGTCAACTATCCTCGCGATCGTAGGTGTCCTTTATGCAGCTTACATAGTGGGCGCCTGGCTCTTGGTGGACGACTTGGCACCGGGCTGGCTGACGACTTCTGCCATGCTTACGATCAGCGCTGTGTTCATGGGCATCTCCATGCTCGGGCTCAGCCTCGGCATGCAGCATGCGCTCAAGCAATTGGGGCAGAGCGGGGGGAGGCGCGCGTCCGAAGAAGTCAATCGCATCGACTTGTTTGGCAAGGTCGCGCTTGATCTCAATGTCGAGTTGGAAAGCGATGCGGCAAGGCCTGCGCGCGTGGATGACTGATGCGCAATCCGGGAAACACCCACTACGACTACGTCATCATTGGCGGAGGCTTTTATGGCTGCTGCCTGGCCCTTTATCTGCGCTCAATCTCAAAGCGTGTTCTCATTGTCGAAGCCTCTGCCCGCCTCATGAGCCGGGCCTCACGGGTGAACCAGGCGCGCGTACACACGGGGTTTCATTACCCGCGATCTGCTGTCACCGCGGTTAAGTCCATGCTGCTTCATCAACAGTTCTTGAAGGACTTTCCTGACGCGATTGTCGATGATTTTCAGATGCTCTATGCGATCGCTCGGCGTCGCTCGAAGGTCCCAGCGAAGAAGTTCTACCGCATGTTTCGTGACATGGGCGCGCCGATCAAACCTGCGTCACCCAGCCAGAGGGCGCTGTTTGATGAGAACATGATCGAAGAAGCTTTCGCCTGCTTTGAAGTGGCCTTTGATTATTCGATTCTGGAGCAACAGATGTCGGACCGGTTGGCGGATGCTGATGTCGAAGTCCGCAGCTCGACCCGTCTTGTTGGTCTCCATGATACCGGCAAACAGGTGGTGGCAGACCTAGACGATGGCTCGCAAGTGACCGCTGGATACGCCTTCAATGTCACCTATTCGCAGATCAACACCGTGCTCGCGATGGGCGATTTGCCGCAAGCCAAGCTCAAACATGAGATTGCAGAGCTGGCGTTGATTAAGCCGCCTGCCGAATTGGAGGGCATCGGCATTACGGTGATGGATGGCCCGTTCTTCTCGTGCATGCCCTATCCATCACAGCGGCTCCATTCTCTTACCCACGTCCGCTACACTCCGCATGAAAGCTGGGCCGACAACCCGCATGCCCGCAATCCTTACGCCTACTTCGACAGCCGGGATCTCGATACGCGTTATGCCTACATGCTTCGCGATGCTCAGCGCTACTTGCCGTGTCTTGCCGAGGCTGAGTACTGCACTTCGATCTATGACGTGAAGACGGTCCTCATTAAGAACGAGCAGGATGACGGTCGCCCGATCCTGTACCATCGCAAACCCAAGGCCAGCCGCGTTGTCTCGATCCTTGGCGGCAAGATCGACAACATCTACGACTTGTTTGAAGCGGTAAGGGAGACGGCGCCCGAATTTGCCAGCCTCAATTCGCGTTTCCTGCTGGCGCACGAAGTCGCCTGACATCATGGCCGTCTTTGCAGCGAAAAGCGGAAGGCCTCGCCTAGCGCGTGCCCCGGTATTGGCTTTCTTGCTGGCTCTCCTGATCGTCATCTGTCAGGCAAGTGCCTTGCTTTTCGCGCACAGTCTGCACTCGATTGATGGCGTGCTTCAAACCTGGTTCGCGCTCGATAACTTTGCGGCAGGCAATCAGCTTGGAACGCAGTTCCAGTCATATCTTGGGATCACCATGATCCTTGCATTGTTGCCGGCATTCCTCGCTTTCGGCGGGACGCTCTACGCATCGAGTGTCGCTGCCACGATTGCTGTGATCGCGGGAGCCTTTTGCTCTGCATATTTCGTTGTCTGGCTTATTCGCTTTGTCCCGCGCGATCAGCGCTGGCTCTACGCGGTCCTGATCGTGTTTGGGTTCTACTTCGCTTTGCCAGCGATTGCTGCGGTCATCGGCTATCCTTACCCGCTCTCCTTTGACCCCGGCGTTTCCTTGCGATCAGTGCGCGGCTTTTTGCCCTTCTTTGTCGTGCCCTTCTTCATCATTTTCACGCGCTTGGCGTTGCGGGGCAAACCACTCTTCGCAGGGATCGGCCTTGGGACGGTTTCTGGCGTTGCATGTCTGTGGTCAAACGATGCCGGCATTCCCCTTGTGATTGCTCTTGGCATCGGTCTGGTCGCAGCATTGGCGCAGCGCCACGCTTTGCTGGGCAAGACATTATTCGCATGGGGCACATCGGGCGCCGCCACGGCCTGCCTCGTCTTGCTCGCTGTTACTCACGGCGAACCTTGGCCCTGGCTGCAGTACAATTTCAGCGACGTGCGCGGTGATCAATTCTGGTACTTTGGGCCATGGGATCGCAACACGCGGGTGTTCACCCTGTGGGACCTGCACCTGATCGTTTCTGGCGCCAACCTGCTCTCGCTCATGACGCTGGTGAGCCTTGCCAGCTGCGTGGTTCTGGTGATCCTTAGACGCCTGCGAGGGCGTGGGTCATGCATTCGCGATGGGTCATTCATATTCGTAGGCGCTAGTCTTGTGGGCACCGCGCTGCTTCCTCAGATCGGCGGCCATGTCGCAGGCAGCTATAATGATATCACCGTCCTTCTTGGGGCTTTCGCGCCCATAATTCTGCTCCAAAGATGGCTGTTCTCAAATGCAAGAAGTTGGCTGCATGCCGTCGGCGCTTGGATACCTTGGACGGCTGCGGGGCTCGCTAGCATGGTCATGGCGGGTGCACAGATCATCCAGACAAGCACCACAATCAGCGCGTCCGATCGGACCGTCTACGCAAGGGAACTCGGCTTTTACGTGACGCCGAAGATGGGAGACGAGCTACAGGCGATGCGCCGGCTCTCTGACTATTGGGCACACAGCTCGATCCCGCGCGATCGCCGGATTCTCTCGGTCTACACCTCAGCTCTCGACATTGCCGCGGATGCGCAAAGCACAACCCCGGTTGGCTCGCTTATCCATGCCTTAGGGCCGAAGTATCGCAACGAATTCGAGGGTCTTGTCGCGGCGCGAGCCATCCCGGCTGTGACCACGATCGCGCCCGACTATAGCGGTTGGGAAGGCTGGAACTGGCGAGCAAACTGGGGCTTCTTCCGCGGGTTGCGCGAGCACTATCAGCCGATTGCGCGCAATGATCAGCACGTGCTTTGGGTGCAGTCAGACAGCGCCGCAAAGGCTTCAAGCCCCTCTGAATGTTCAATAAAGCCGCAAGGCAATGCCAAGCTCATCATCGAAATCACCTCAGCTGAGACCGGGATCGCATCGATCGAGCTGGAGCGCGCAGAGCCCTTTGGCAAGGGCCGCAGCGCTATCCTTACGGTAACGGAGAGATCGCCCGAGACACTGCAAGCAAGCGAGCCAGCCTGGGCCGATTTTCCAAGATATGGCGTTGCCAACAAGGCTCAGCTTGCGCTGGCTGCGCCGGTAACCAAAGGGCGCCCCACACAGCTCAGCCTGGAAGTGCTCGATGGCTCGCCAATAGGCAACGCGCGGTGTTCGAGCTCTGTGTTCGCGCCGATTGATTTTGCCACCTTACCCGGTCTCCCCAAAGGAATTGCGCAGCATCTCGAAGGGGTTCGCCCATGAGTGAACTTGCTCGGTTCTTCCTGGTGACTGTCCTGGGCGTCATCCTCGATATCGGCATTGCTTATGTCTTGGCTGAGTGGATCGGTTGGCCGCTCTGGTTGTCTGCGCTGGTCGGCTTCATCGTTGCCGCCTGCTTCAATTACGTTGTTCATCAGACGTGGAGCTTCCAGAGCGGCTCGCGCCAGCTTTCAGCGCATCGCGCTGCGAGATATGGAATTGTGGCTGTCATGACCCTCGTCGTGCGCTTAGCGGTGATCGCGCTTCTCGATGCGCTCTTGCCGATGGGCTTCACGTTGGCGATCCTCATATGCGGCGCCGGGGTCTCTTTCTTTGTTAACTTTGGTTTGAGCAAGTGGTTTGCCTTTGCCGAGGCGGGCTCTGGGCAGGACGCACCATGAGTGAGGCTCAATCGACCAGTTTGGACACGGCGGCATGGGAAGTCCCCGAACACGAGGTGGCGCTCTATCGCACGAAGCAAAACCGCTATGCGCTGGTCATTCCGGTCATCAATGAAGGTGAACGCATTCGTGGCCAGCTCAAACGCATTCAAGATGCAGGGCTGAACGTCGATGTCGTTGTGGCCGATGGCGGCTCTACCGATGGCTCGCTCGATGTACCATTCATCGAGGCCGTCGAGGTTCGCGCTGTCCTCACAAAGACGGGCCCCGGCAAGCTCAGTGCCCAATTGCGGGTCGCTTACGCCTGGTGTCTTGGCGAGGGCTATGACGGCATCGTCACGATCGATGGCAATGGCAAAGACGGCGTCGAGGCAATCGGCGACATGATCGCCAAACTCGATGAGGGCTGCGATTACGTACAAGGCTCGCGCTATTTGCCGGGCGGACTTGCCGAAAACACACCGCTTGAGCGGACAATCGCGAACCGCCTCATCCACGCGCCGCTGCTTAGCTTTGCAGCGGGTTCCTTCTTTTCGGACACGACCAATGGCTTTCGCGCCTATTCAAGCCGCTATCTGCTCCATCCCGATGTGCAACCATTTCGCGATGAGTTCCAAGTCTATGGGCTGCTGTTTTATCTGACGGTGCGAGCGGGGCAATTGGGGCTCAAGGTCGATCAGGTTCCCGTGAAGCGGCGCTACCCTGAAAGCGGCAAAGTGCCGACCAAGATCGGCGGCTTTGCATCAAAGCTGGCATTGCTTGGAGAGACAGTTCACGCCGCCACGGGGGGGCATACGCCGGATCGAGCGGGGAGAGCATCGGCGTCCCTCCTATGGCCCGCGTTGCTGTTGCTTGCCGTTGTTGCACCGCTTCTCTTGAGCGTTGTTGTTGCGCCGCCCTATTCCCCTGATTCCTGGGCTTTCTGGGAGCTTGCCCAGACGGTCTTTGGCGACTTTTACCGCATCACCCATTTTCGCAGCTACGCAAACGATGTTGGATATTCCAGCGCCTTCCCCCCGCTTTTCCCATCGCTCATTGCTCTTATTGACGCGGCATTAGGCACAGGTGTTCGGACCGGGCTCTACCTTTCCTTCGCGTGCTATATAGGATTTGCAACTGTATCAGAGCTGATCGGTCGGCGGCTTCTGCGCACACCATTGCTGGGCCTTTCTGCCGCGTTCCTGACCCTGTTTGGGCACAATATGGTCCTTACAGAAATGCAGGCCGGGCGCACGATCCCGCTGCAACTGCTTTTCTTTGCGCTCGTTCTGCTTGGCCTTTGCAACAGCCAGAAGATCAACGTTAAACGCGCCATCGCTATTGGCCTGATTGCAGGCCTGTGCGTCCTCAATCGCTTTGATGCCGTGTTATTCCCTTTTGTGACCGCTGGTCTGATAGCTTGGTTGACCAGAAAGCCTGCCCTCGCGCTCGTCTCTTTTATCGCATCGGCCACAGCCATATCGCCATGGATCGCCTATTCATGGGCTACATTTGCCGTACCCTTCGCGACCGACAATTCTGGGATCGCGACATCGCTTGATCCGCGCGCTTTTGTCACAGACTGGTGGCCTACGCCGCAGCCCAGCTTTGCAGATGATCCCGCCGCTTGGTTGGTTCGCGTAGCTGGCAACCTGCCGAGCCTGCTCTACACCGCAGCGAGCCTCGCGTTCAG
>JBCBOW010000086.1:0-7027 GCA_039821045.1 Pseudomonadota bacterium | reverse complement strand
ACCGAAGTCGAAACGAAAGCGGAAATGACCGAAGGCGAGGAAAAGCTTGCCAAGCTGCTCGAAGGCCGCGTCGCCGGCAAACCGCAAAACTGCATCCGCAACCTGCCCTCGCAGCAAATCCGTACGATCGATGAGACGGCCTATGTCTTTGGTCGTGGCAGCACGATCTGGGTGCAACGCACCACCAGGCCTGAGGATATTGACCGCGACGAGATCATCGTTTCGCGCTCGGTCCGCGGGGGCCAGATGTGCCGCCAGGATTTGATCAATACGGTGGATCGCGCTGGTGGTTTCTTTAGAGGCACGATCACTCTTACCGAGTTCGTGCCCTATCGCCGGGTCAAAGACGAAGCGGAAAGCTAGGGTTTCGAGCTGCTCTTTTGGGCGGGCGCGCTCACGATCGGTGCGCCCGCTTTGCTCCTGAGATTACCCCCGCGAAACGTGCCGCGAAGCTTCGGCTTTAGGCCAAATTCACCGTCAGATGATGATCATCACTGGGAATGGCTTCGCTGGGAAGGGCTTCTTCGGGAAGGGCTTCTTTGGGATCGTGAGACTTCTCAGACGATGCCTCGGCGCGAGGCGTATGGACCAAGGTCTCGATCGAAGCGCGATAGCGCTGCAGCGCTTCCTCATCAGCCAGGCTCAGCACGGATCCCGCCTCTAAATCTTGGAAATCATCCCATAGCCGCTCCGAAGCGCGGATGGAGGCCGTGTGGGCGTGCAGATCAGCTAACGCGGGCACATCGGCGCTGTGCATTCCAGCAAATTCGAAGGGAGCACGCGGACCAGCCGCCCGGCTGGCCGCAGGTTGCCCTCTTGGTGCGCGGGGCACGCTTGAGGCATAATCCTGTTCGCTTGCAATCGGCGGCAGCGAGGCATGGTCCATCTGAGCCGGCCATTCAAACAGGCTGCCGACATCGAACTGCTCGTGCAATTGGCGCATGCGCCGCGCACCGAAGAAATCGCCGATGAGCCAACAGGCCATACAAGGCGCCGCAATCAGCACAGCCCACACTTTCAAAGCTAACAATTGTTCCACGCGTCATCCCGTCCTCGCCGGCCCAGCCAGCGATTATCCAAGTTCAGACCCCACGTGGAAGCTCCCTTTGGCTGGCTCTCGATCCCCTGAGCCGAGCCACTTCCACATGAGGGGTGTAACCGAACTGAGACATCGCGAACATCGGGTTCCCTACGTAGGGTAGCGTAAACCCAAGATGCATCACCTTTGGAAACAGGGCCTTAGGCTGCAACGCTTTCGCGCGCGGCCGCCATGGCGTTCATCCGCGCAAGAATGGCCTCAGCCTCTTGCATGATCCCGTCGATCAGCTCTTGGCAGGTCGGGATATCGTTAATGAGCCCTGCGACCATGCCGCAGCTCCACGCGCCTTTGTCCATCTCGCCTTCCATCATGATGGAGGGATAGACGCCCGCGACCTCAGGCAGGATATCCTGGATCGTCAGCGCATCGCCGAGGTCTTTCTCCTTTTGCAGCAGCCGCTCAACCGCATCGTTGTTGAGCACGCGTTCGGTGTTGCGCAAGGGGCGCATGACGAGGCGCGTGTCGAGCTCGGAAGCCTCGACGATGGCCTGTTTCACATTGTCATGCACCGGCGCTTCCTTGGTCGCGATGAAGCGCGTGCCCATGTTCATGCCCTGCGCGCCCATAGCGAGGCTGGCGACAAGCGAGCGCCCGTCGGCCATTCCGCCTGAGGAGACGAACGGGATCTCAAGCTCGTCAGCGGCGCGAGGCAGCAAAATGAAGTTTGGAATATCGTCTTCGCCCGGGTGCCCGCCGCACTCAAACCCATCAACGCTCACTGCATCGCAGCCAATCGCTTGTGCTTTGAGGCTGTGGCGCACGCTGGTGCATTTGTGGATCACCTTGATCCCGGCATCCTTGAGCGCTGGCAACACTTCCTGCGGATTGCGCCCGGCGGTCTCGACCACTTTCACGCCGCCTTCGATGATAACTTTAACAAGGCCGGGATAATCGGGCGGCGTCAGGCTGGGCAGGAAGGTCAGGTTCACGCCAAAGGGCTTGTCCGTCATGTCCTTGCAGCGCGCGATCTCATTCGCGAGTTTTTCTGGCGTGCCTTGCGTGAGACCCGTGATGATGCCGAGCCCGCCCGCATTCGAGACCGCCGCGGCCATCTCTGCAAAGCCGACATAATGCATGCCGCCCTGGATAATCGGGTGCTCGATGCCGAACATTTCGGTGATGGCTGTTTTCATGGATCTGTCCTCTCTTGTGTCGACCCCTCAGGTCTTTGCGCGTATTTGTACTCAAGAGAGGCCGCTTAACAAGAAAGAGATTGCCGCGATGGTGTCACAACAAGCCCCATTGGGATCGCCCTTTGGCTATCGTTCGACCGCGCGCGAAGTCGCTGAGGCCGCGGATGTGAGCGGCAAACGCGTCGTGGTTACCGGAGGCTATTCGGGCATAGGCACGCAGACCGTAGCGGCATTGGCGGCTGGCGGCGCGCAGGTCATCGTCGGCGCACGGCGACTGGATGCGGCGCGCGAAGTTTTGGACACGCTGGATGGCGACATCACGGCAATAGCGCTCGATCTGTCAGATCCTGCCTCGATTGACGCGTTTTGTAAGCAAGTCGCGGCGCATTGGGACCGAATCGATATCCTCATTAACAACGCCGCCGTCATGGCCTGCCCCGAAACGCGCGATGCGCGCGGCTATGAGATGCAGTTTGCGACGAACCATCTGGGGCACTTCCAATTGACCGCGCGGCTCTGGCCTTTGCTCAAAGCCGCTGGCGGCGCGCGTGTGGTGGCGCTGTCTTCGATCGGGCATCGGCTGAATGGGCTCGACCTCGCTGATCCCAATTGGGAGCAGCGCGACTACGCAAAATGGCCCGCCTATGGCGCAGCCAAGAGCGCCAATGCCCTGTTCGCGCTCCATCTCGATCAACTTGGCGAGCCGCACGGCGTGCGCGCTTATTCAGTCCACCCCGGCGGCATCGCAACACCCTTGCAACGCCACCTCACGATGGAAGAGCAGCGTGCGATGGGCTGGTATGATGAACAAGGCAACACCCACGAAGCCTTCAAGACCACCGAAGAAGGCGCTTCAACAACCGTGTGGGCCGCGACCTCGCCGATGCTTGAGGGCCATGGCGGCGTCTATTGCGAAAACTGCGATGTTGCAGCGCCGTTCAGCGAGGATGCCCCGCACCAAGGCGCGCATCCGCATATCCTTGATCACGACCTCGCCGCTGCGCTGTGGACCAAATCCGAAGAGCTGAGCGGAGTGCGTTTCACGGCCTGAAGCGAACAAACCGCGGGCGCGTAATCGCTAGTCAAAATGCCATTGCGCGGTCCAACGCACTGCGCATCGGGAGCGCTTATTGGCGTATGTCAAAAGCCGATAGGTCCCGTCCTCAGGCGCCTCCCGGCGCACTTGACCTGCACCCGGCTTGCTCAAGGTTTCAAGCAACCGGCGCTTGGGCCCCAGCTTTGCGTTGCGAAACTTGTCAACGCTGACGACAAAGCTGCCGCAGGATGTATCGAGTTCGCAATCGAAGACCAATTCCTGACCCGCTTCCATCTTGAACTCTCGCAGGCCTACTTCCTGCCCGGTCGCTTTGCGCCGCACCGTCGCGCCCGCCACGCGCACGATCGGCGCGTTCACCGATTTGATCTCTCAGCCAATCATCGGGACACCGCCCAGATTGGGCATGAGCATGGCGCCCGAGATGCCGCCGATTGAAGCACCGCCCCTACAACAGTTTTACCCCCGCATCGCCCGGTGCAAGGTCAAGCAAATCAAACATCAATGACAATGGTCTACTCCCAAAGCAGACCCTCCAGAGCTGGATAGCTGCGCTGGAATAAAATCTCAGTAAATCAGTGAGGAAGAGGGCTCAGTCGCCGTCTTCCTCGCGCTCAATCGGGCCTGTCTCGCACAGATCGCTGACAACGCAGATTTCGCATTTGGGCACCCGCGCGCGGCACACCCTTTTGCCGAACTGGATAAGCCAGAAGTGCCCGTCCGCCATTGCCCATTCCGGCGAGCGCTCCTCCAATTGCTGCGCTGTCTTGTCGGCGGTCTTCGCCTCGGTCAGACCGATGCGATTGCACACCCGGTGGACATGTGTATCAACCGCGATGACATCCGCGCCGAAGGTAAAGCTCATCACGATGTCCGCGCATTTGCGACCGATGCCGGGCAGGCTGAGAAGACCCTCGCGCGTATCAGGCACCACGCCGCCATGCTCTTCAAGCAATGCCGTACAAAACTTGCGAATGCTTTTGGTCTTGTTGTTGTAAAGGCCGCAGGGCTTGATCGCTTCGCGGATTGCATCGTCATCGAGCGCCAGCATCACCTCGGGCGTCTTGGCGAGCTTGAACAAAGCCTTCGTCGCCGCCTCCGTGTTGCGATCGAGCGATTGGGCGGAGAGCATGCAGGAGATGCAGGAGCGAAAGGCGTCGGGCTGGCCCTTGGGGCCTTTTGCGTTCTTGGTGCGGCCCGGCATCGCTTCAGCAAGCTTGCGATAGACCTCTTCGATTTGGGGATCACTCAGCATCAATTGGCCTTTCGCAAGGTTAGGACAATGCCCGCAAGGATCATCGCTCCGCCGATAACAAGCGGCCAATCCAGCGCCTCGGACAAGAGCAGCACGCCGCCGAGCGCTGCGACGAGAGGCGTTGCGAGTTGCACGCTGGCGACCGTGGTGAGCCCCAGACGCGGCGTCACTTTGTACCATGCGACATAGCCGAGCCCCGACGTGATCGCGCCCGCGATAATGGCGAGCAAAATGCCGGCAGTTTGCGGCGGTGCGCTGTCGAGCGCGAGCATCGGCAGGACAAGCGGGGTTGCGAGGAGGAAATTGCGCGCGGTGCGCCCGGTCGCATCGCCCTTGCCCCGGCCGATCAAAGTGTAAGCGCCCCAGGCAATCCCCGCCACCGCCATCAGCAGTGCCGGGCCCAAAGGTGTCGCAGCGCCGCCTTGGGGATCGAGCAACAAGACCACGCCCGCCATGGCGAGCGCCAACCCGGCCCAGCCAACAAGACTAGGCCCAGCGCCGCGCACCACCCCCACAAGCAGGATCGTCGTCTGCACGCAGGCGAACAGGATCAAGGCGCCAACGCCTGCGCCAAGCTCAAGGTAAGCGAGCGAGAACCCTGCGACATAGGCCGCAAGAGCGACCGCGCCCGGCGCATCCGCGCGCGAAGGGCGCTGACCCAAAACGGGCATGAGGATGAGTGCGCCCGCCACAAGACGGATCGCCGAAAACGCCCCCGCTTCAATCGCGCCATCGGCTAGGGCGGCCCGGGCGAGCAGCGAGTTACCCGCAAAAGCGAGGATCGCCAGCGCGGCCAAGACGGCGGTGGCAAAGCCTCGCTCGCTCCAGGATCGCGCCACGTCAGCCACGCGCATACTCGCAATCCGCGCGCACCGGACACTCATCGCACTGCGCGCGGCGCGGGCGGCAAAAGGTCTGGCCAAGCTTTTTGAGCAGCAGATGATGCTCATCCATATCAGCGGCGCACCATTCCTCCGGCACGATCGGCATCAGCGCATCGTATGCGCGCTGAGTGTCCGCTTTGGCTGGTACGATCCCCATGCGCTGCATGATCCGGCGGTGGTGTCCATCGATCACCATGGCGCGGCGCTCAAACGTGCTCGCGTTCATCACGCCTGCCGAATTCTTGCGCGCCACGCCGGGCAGCGTCTCAAGCCACGCCATCGCTTCATGTGTCGGTACATTGGAAAGGTGGCGCAGGTCCACACTGCCGCGCTCGTCTATGATCGCGTTGAGGCAGGCCTTCAGCCGCTCAGCGGCGACGCTCGGAAAGGTCTGGCGCTCCAGCCGCGCTTCAAGCTCAGCGACCGGCGCCGCCGCTACAGCCTCCCAGCTCCCGAATTCGGCGATTAGCGCATCGGTTGATGCGTTTGAGGCGGCGGTCTTCGTTTGCGCGCCGATCACCCCATGGACGAGCACCCAAACCGGATCGCGGCGCTTTTCGGGCGGTCGAATGATGCGCCCAAAGCGAGCAATGAGCGCCGCCTGCGCGCGCCGCAAAGTGTTCGTGCGATCATCCGAACCAAGATCGAGCTGCACGCAGGGTTACTCGTTGATAGAGGCTGGAGGGAACCAGCCCGCATATCCGACAAAGCCTCCAGCCATCCCGCTCAAGACCATCGCCACGATGCCTGCCGGCGTTGAATTCAATAGCCCACCCACCTCGATATCGAACAGACCGATCGAGGCGAGGGCGAGACCAGCCAAGCCTCCTACAGCGCCGCCGCTGAGCGCGCAGTGCAACCTGTTGCCGCGCCCGCGATGCACCAAGACGACACCCAGAACACTGTAGAGCACCGCGACAAGAGGCAAGACGAAGACCAACAACGCAGCCTCAAAGCCCAGCCAAAGCCAGCCTTTAGCGCCGAGGTCAGCATCGAAGATCGCAGCCACACGCCAGATAAGAAAGACAAGCAACGTTGCAACGCTCGCCAGAGCAGCCCCAACGCTGACGCGCTTTTGCAGAAAGGCCGGCGAGGAGCCCGCCAAAAAATCAGCGCTCAAAAGCGAGGCTGAAGGTCACCGGGACAGCGGGCGTGATCGAAGGCAGGCCTGCGAGTTCCTGCAATTGGGCCAGCCCGCCTGTCAGCTCGAGCGCATCAGCATAGATGATCACCGGCGATGTCGAGACCGCAAGCACTCTATCTTCGGCAACGCGCGTGACAGAGACCTCGGTCTCTACTGGCGCGTCGACGCCTTTAACGCTCAGCGTCGCCTTGAGCGGTTGCACCGTGCTTTCGCCAACGCTCAGCGCTTCAAAGGCGGCCGGGTCCAAGGTCGCGCTGACGCTCGCTGTTGGATAATCAGCCACCTGGAAGAAAAGATCGCGCATCCGCTCATTGCGGATGTCGACACCGGTTTCGACCGTTGAAAGATCAATCTCGATCGTAGCCGCGCCGTCTGGCGCGACGCTTCCAGACAGGCCGGAAATGCTGTTTGCCTCCGCGATCTCACCCGATTTGACGCTTACCTCAGACAGAGTGGAG
>JBCBOW010000085.1:0-7040 GCA_039821045.1 Pseudomonadota bacterium | reverse complement strand
ATCTGATTGACCTTCACGAGCAGGGAGTTCGCAAGCCCCTGCTCGATCCCCATGGCAAGCCGTTCCGGGTTGGTCACGAACAGATCATCGCCAACCAGTTGAACCCGGTCACCAATCGCATCAGTGACGGCAGCCCAGCCTTCAAAATCATCCTCGCTCATGCCGTCTTCGATTGAGCGAATGGGGTAATCAGCGCACAGTTTTGCGAGGTATTCCGCCATGGCTTGCGGCTCGAGGCTTAGCCCCTCGCCTGAGATTTCATACTTGCCATTCTTAAAAAATTCCGTCGCGGCGCAATCAAGCGCGAGCACAACATCATCGCCGGGCGAGAAGCCCGCTTCGCTGATCGAGGCCATGATGAAATCGAGCGCCGCTCTGGTGCTTGCAAGGTTAGGCGCAAACCCGCCTTCATCGCCCACGCTCGTCGCAAGGCCCTTTGCCGCGAGGCCCTTCTTGAGCGTGTGGAAGATCTCCGAGCCCCAGCGCACGCCTTCTGCCAAAGTGCCCGCGCCCACCGGCATGATCATGAATTCCTGGATATCAATCGGGTTGTCGGCATGCTCACCGCCGTTGATGATGTTCATCATCGGCACCGGCAGGACATGCGCCGCAACGCCGCCCACATAGGAATAGAGCGGCAGACCGCGCGCATTGGCCGCCGCTTTGGCGACCGCAAGGCTCACACCCAGGATCGCGTTGGCGCCGAGCCGGGCTTTGTTCGCAGTGTCATCCAGCGCAATCATGGCCAGATCAATGTCACGTTGATCCTCTGCATCAAACGCACCCACAAGCAGATCGCGGATCTCACCATTCACCGCTTCGACCGCCTTCAGGACGCCCTTGCCCTTGTATCGCTCCGCATCTCCATCGCGCAGTTCAACCGCTTCATGCGCGCCGGTCGAAGCGCCTGAGGGAACCGCTGCGCGCCCAAAACTGCCATCATCGAGCAGGACATCCACTTCGACCGTGGGATTGCCCCGGCTGTCGAGAATTTCGCGGGCGTGCAGGTCAGTAATCGCAGTCATAGTTGGCTCCGGAGGCAAAGTGTTGTATATGAGTAAGACACCGGGATCGGCGCTGATTCAAACTCTTCCCTATGGGACGGATCAGCACGGGTCACCGATGATTGCCGTGCCGCTTGACGCACCCCCTATGCGCGCCGCACAAGTGGCGCAAGCAATGCCGTAGGCTGAGCGTCCTGACTCGTTATTCCCTTGCAGCGCAAGGCCGAAGACAAACCAATCATAAGGGCTTAGAAACACACCATGGCTGACGACAAACCCACCGCACCCAAGACCACCGCAAAGAAAGCAACGCCTGCCAAAAAGGCGGCACCAAAAGCGACGAAGGCAGCGCCGAAGAAGACGGGCGCCAGCGCCAAGCCCGCTGAGGAAGTTGCCGGAGGCGCGGAGGCTAAGGAACGTTTCAACGCTGCGATTGATGAGGCCAAAGCGGCCGCAACCGCTCTTCGCACCGAAGCGGGCGAGCGCGCGGGCGCTATGCGTGAACAGGCGCAGGCCAAGGGAGATGATCTGATGAATGAAGCGCGCGACTACGGCGAGAAGGCCAAGACCAAAGCCGGTGAGCTGGCAGGCGATGCCAAGTCAGCAGCGAGCGATGGGATTGCCTCGCTCGGCCAAGTGGTTGGCGACACAGCCTCGCAAATCGATGAGCGCTTTGGCGAACAATATGGTGACTACGCCCGCGCCGCATCGCGCTCGCTTGCTGAAACCTCAGCCAAGCTTGAGGCAAAAAGCGTTGAGGACATCGGCGATGATGCGCGCGAGTTCGTCCGCAAAAGCCCGGGCGTAGCGGTGGGCATCGCGGCTGTGGCCGGCTTTATGCTCGCACGGCTCTTTCGGGGCCCGCGCGCCTGAGCCTGGCGCTGCATATGCGCTCTGATGCAAGCCGCCGCTTTCGCCGCGTCAATTTGGTCGAGCGGCGCCCTCGCTGATGCTTGATCAGGACAACACCGCCTCAGATGCCGCCTCTGGTACAGAGGCCGCTGCGCGCGCAGGGGTCGATGCGCACGAGGGTGCCTCCCCGCCGTTTGACGAATCGCTCGTTGAAGAGGTCAGCGCGCTGATTGATAACGCCAAGACCTATGCCGAGGCTGAGGTCGCTTTTCAGAAGACGCGCGCGGCGCTTACGGGCGCAAATGTGGGCGCCGCGCTTGGCTTCGTCATCGTCGCTCTCATCCTGCTCCACATTGCGATTATCGCTCTGGCTGTGGGATTTGTGATCGCGCTTGCCCCGCTGGTGACGATCTGGGGGGCGATTGCGATCGTTGTCGGCGTGCTCCTGGCGGGGACCGGAGGTCTGATCTGGGCGGCTGTCAACCGCGGCAAGCAGATCGCGGAAATGTTCGCCAGCAAGGATAATGACAAGGTCGCAGAAGACGCAGAGGAGGCACAATGAGCGGCCTGCCCAAGCAATTTTATGAGGACCGCGCCCTACGGGACAGCGCCCGCAGCGTGTTTCTCGCAGACCTTGAACACGCCAAGAAATCGCTTTCGACCAAAGGGTTTGCGCAGCGGCTCACAGATCGTATCACCGGGCGCATCGGCGATGGAACGAAGGACGTGTTCGAGATCGCGGCGGCGGGGGCTGAGGCCAATCGCTCGCTGATCGGGATTCTGCTCGCAGCCCTCGTCTTGTGGCTTGCGCGAACGCCGATACTCGAAGCGCTTGGTGTTCAGGATTTGGAAGTCGATGATGCGTCAGAGGATGATGATGAGGGGCTTGTCTCGGACGAAGAGACCGAAACGTTTGAGGACGAGCCAGATGGGCCTGACTGGTTTTGTGAGGCCGCCGAAGAGCCAGAAGCTGCTGAAGTGATGCCGGGAGAGAGTGATGTCTGAAACGCCAAGTGCCACACCGCGCGATGAGCTGCGCGCAAAAATCGAAGCCAGCGAACGAAGGCTCGCTGAGCGCACCTTGGCGGACGAGGCGCGCGATGCGACCCAAGCCGCGGGCGAATATGTCAAAGAAAACCCGCTCAAGGTGATCGGGGGCGCGGTTGTTCTGGGGATCATCATCGGGGCTTTTACAAAGCCCGGGCGTAGGGCGGCATCCAACGCGGCTAGCGGCGCAGCGCGCGCAGCTAAAGGCGCGGCCTCCGGCGCTGTAAGTGGCACAGCAAAGACAGTCACCAACGCGGCCAAGAAGCGGAGCGCTGCGTTCGGCACGCTCCTCGCGGATGCGATCGTTGCTTATGGCATCAAGCTGATCGACGAGGCGCTGGACGGAGCGCGCGCGGGTCAAGAAGCGCTTGAGGACATCTCTGATAGCGCCGCGGCCAAAGCACGCGAAGTGAAGCGCGATGCGCAGTATATCACCGGCTCTGCCACCGACAGCGCAAGAGCGATAGGCCAGCGCACCCGCCGCCGCGCCACGCGCGCTGTGCGCAAGGTCGCGGATCGGGTGTCGGGTTAGGCGCCGAACCGTGATTTGCGCCGAGCAAGGCCAGCGCTTGTCATCTTAGCCTTTGGTAGGCTTGCAGCCTCGCGCGATGTGGCTATGGGCTGTGCGAAATCCTATTTCACATCGCATTGGGACAGCCGATCATGGAAGAAACCACCCCGTCACAGCGCTTGCACCTCGTCATGGGCGGGCGCGTCAAAGACCCGCGCGGCCACGAGTTTATCGACCCTGAGGGCATCCACACAGTCGGGGTTTTCAGCTCCTATGACGCCGCGGTCGATGCATGGCGCGCGCAAGCACAGCGCACGGTTGACGATGCCGAGATGAAGTATGTGGTGGTGCATATTCACAAGCTGCTGACCCCGGAAGCCTGATCTCGGGGCGGCCAGCTGCACTCGAGATGGCCTACACAATTCGAGACTTTGCCGCGAGTGATGCGCCCGCGCTTGCTGAGCTCACGCTCGCTGCGATCCATGATGTGGGCTTAGCGCGCTACAATGAGGCACAAACGCAAGCCTGGGCGGCAAGGCACCATGACCCTGAGCGCTTTTTGAAACGCGTTGCCAAGGGCGCGCGCATCTGGGTCGCTGTCACCGAAAACGATGAGCCTGCAGCTTACGCTTTGCTGGAAACCGAGTGGGAGCCGAGCGGCAGCGCAAGCGGCCATCTCGACATGCTCTATTGCCACCCGGATCACACCCGCAAAGGTCTCGCCGACATGCTTCTCAGCCACGCGGAAAGCAGCGCGCGCTCAGACCAACTCACACGGCTCTTCACCGAGGCCAGCGATCTCGCGCGGCCTGCTTTTGAGCGGGCGGGATACACAGTCCAGCACCGGCGCGACTTCACGATCGAGCACGAAGGCTGCGCCGTACCGATCCAGAATTACGCGATGGAAAAGCGGCTGACTTAACAACCGCGCAGCGCAGATAGCTCAGACGAAATCGATGGTATCGACGAGGTAGAACTTGTCACCCGATGGCACCGTTACTTCGATCTCATCGCCAACCTGTTTGCCAATCATGGCGCGTGCCAGAGGCGAGGAATAGCTGATCCGGCCCTTGCCCGCGTCCGCCTCAGTCTGGCCGACGATCTGATACTTGATCGGCTTGTCGTCCTCATCAAGCAGCGTGACAGTAGCGCCAAAGACCACCTTGTCGCCTGACAAACTCTTGGGATCAATGATCTGCGCCCGGCTCACTTTGTCCTCGAGGTCTGCGATCTGCGCTTCGACCTGACCCTGACGCTCTTTGGCTGCGTGGTATTCGGCATTCTCCGAAAGATCGCCATGCGCCCGTGCTTCTTCGATTGCATCGACGATCAGGGGCCGTTCTTGACGCAGCGCCTTGAGGTCAGTCATGAGCAACTCATACCCCTCCGCCAGCATCGGAACTTTTTCCATTGTCGCCATCACCGTCACTTTCTCTTTCTGATCACCCCCCAAAACCGCGGGAACTGCAGCGTCATTTCGACTGTGGCCACCCTTAGCGTTGGGCAAGCCGGAAACAGGCGAAATGTGGGGGGATCAAGCGTGTTCGTTTAGTTATAATAGTCTTGGAGCGACCGGACTGCAAGTTCAGCCGGTTGAATTGCTTCAATAGCCGCCGCCGCAGCGCGCGATGCAGTCGCTGTGGTGTAGTAGGGAACCTTTTTCTCAAGCGCGCTCGCGCGGATCGATTTGCTGTCGAGTAATGATTGCCAGCCCTCTGTTGTGTTGAAGATCAAGGCGATCTCGCCGTCAATAATCTTGTCCACAATATGGGGTTGGCCTTCGGCAACCTTGTTGACCTGTTCAACAGCAAGATCCTGATCAGCCAAATAAAGCTGCGTCCCACTTGTCGCGATCACACGGAAGCCTTGCGCCAACAAATCGCGCACAGCTTCAACGATGATCGGCTTGTCCGAGTTTTTGACCGAGACGAAAACGGTGCCCTCGCGAGGCAATTCCATCCCTGCGCCCATTTGCGATTTGAGGAAGGCAGCCTCGAAACTGGTGTCGATCCCCATCACCTCGCCGGTCGATTTCATCTCGGGCGTGAGCACGGGATCAGCCCCCGGGAAGCGCGCAAAGGGGAACACCGCTTCCTTGATCGCCATGTAATCGAGGTCGCGCTTAAAGGGTTCGAACCCGCTCAGCTTCTCGCCCGCCATCACCCGCGCTGCGATTTTTGCCACCGGCTGGCCAATGGCTTTCGCCACAAAGGGCACAGTGCGGCTCGCGCGCGGATTGACTTCAATGAGGTAGACCTCGCCGGCTTTGACCGCGAACTGAACATTCATCAGCCCGCGCACTTTGAGCGCGCGCGCCAGGGCGTCTGCCTGACGCTCCATTTCAGCGATGATCTCTGGCCCCAGCGAATAAGGCGGCAGTGTGCAAGCGCTGTCGCCTGAGTGCACCCCAGCCTCTTCGATATGCTGCATGACCCCTGCGATGCGAACTTCTTCGCCATCGCACAGCGCATCGACATCGCATTCAATCGCATCGCGCAGATACTGGTCCACCAGCACTGGCGAATCGCCGGAGACGTTCACCGCTGTCTTGATGTAATCATCGAGTTGCGCTTCGGAATCGACAATCTCCATGGCGCGCCCGCCCAGCACGAAAGAGGGACGCAGCAGCACCGGATATCCAATCCGCGCGGCAACCGCTGCGGCCTCATCGCGGGTATAGGCGATCCCGTTGTCAGGCTGTTTGAGGCCGAGCTGATTGACCAGCTTGGCAAAGCGCTCACGGTCTTCAGCGTGGTCGATCGCATCGGGCGATGTGCCAAGGATCGGGATGCCCTCATCCTCAAGCGCCTGCGCGAGTTTGAGCGGTGTCTGCCCGCCAAACTGAACGATGACGCCCAGAAGCTCGCCTTTGGATTGCTCCACACGCAGAATCTCAAGCACGTCTTCTGCTGTCAGGGGCTCGAAATAGAGACGATCGGATGTGTCGTAATCGGTTGAGACGGTCTCAGGGTTGCAGTTGACCATGATGGTCTCATAGCCCTGCTCAGCCAGCGCAAAACAGGCATGGACGCAGCAATAGTCAAACTCGATCCCCTGCCCGATCCGGTTCGGGCCACCGCCCAGGATAACGATTTTGCGGCGCTCGCTCGGGTCCGCTTCGCATTCCGCGCTGCCAAAGCTGGGCGCTTCATAGGTCGAATACATATAGGGCGTGATCGCTTCGAATTCGGCCGCGCAGCTGTCGATCCGCTTGAAGACGGGGCTAACGCCAAGCTTATGGCGCAGCTTTCGCACTTCTTCTGCGCTGGTGGCTCCTGCCATCGCTTGCAGCGCATCATGCAAAAGCCCGGAACGCCGCGCCTGGGTCTCAGCCAACCCGTCTTTGACGCCCACTGAGCGCACCGCGAGCGTGGCCAGGCGTTGATCTGAAAAACCCATCGCTTTGAGCGCGCGCAAGCCTTCAGCATCGGTGGGCAGGCCATCCTTTGCCACGACGGCTTCTGCTGCAATGATCGCTTCGATCTGGCGCAGGAACCAAGGATCAAACCCGGTGACCCCATGGATATCCTCCACGCTTAGCCCCTCACGGATCGCTTGCGCCACTTTGAGGATGCGATCAGGTGTCCTCCGGCTCAGCGCCGCCGTGATCACATCGCGAGCAACAC
>JBCBOW010000084.1:0-7113 GCA_039821045.1 Pseudomonadota bacterium | reverse complement strand
GTTTATTCCCGGCACATTGACTGGCGTGGACAGCGCCTCGAACTCGATTGAAGTTGCTCTACCGGGGGGCTCAGCGAACGCTAGCCGTGTTCGAAGTCTTGATTATGATCGGTTGGTCTTGGCGATTGGCGGACGGGCTAATGATTTCGGCACTCCGGGAGCCCGTGAACACTGCTTGCTTGTTGATGACCTAAAGAGCGCACTTGCACTCAACGATGCATTGCGCGCTGAGATTGTCGAACGTGCATTTTCCAACCAAGACATTCGAATTGCGATTGTTGGAGGCGGCGCGACAGGGGTCGAACTCGCCGCAGAGATCCGCAAGCTGATTGCGATCGGATCAAGTTACGGGATCGACCATCTCGAAGCCCTCCTCAAAGTCACTCTGATCGAAGCAAACCAGCGGATCCTCAAAGCCTTCGATCAGGTCTCGGCGCAACGGGTCGAAGACAAGCTCAGGTCCATAGGCGTTCGTATCGAATGCGAAAGACGAGTGGCCGAAGTCGACGCTCGGGGTTTCATCTTCCAGGATGGTAGCCGGATTGACGCAGCGTTGAAAGTATGGGCTGCTGGTGTGGCGGCCCCTCCCGCGCTTGCGTCGCTTTCAAACGCTGAATTCAATCGCGCAGGGCAGGTGATCGTCGATGACCATTTAAGGGTAAAGGGCGTCGCAGACATATACGCTCTCGGCGATTGCAGCTCGTTCAATCCTGAAGGACATGACAGGCCTCTGCCTGCATCAGGCCAGGTCGCATCACAGCAGGCTGCGTTTCTGGTATCGGCGCTGGAGGCTGATCTTGCCGAGAAGTCGCTGCCTGACTTTGAGTACGAAGATCGCGGCGGCCTTGTGTCACTGGGCCGGTATGGGGGATTTGGTGCCTTGCCTCAAAAAGGATTTGTGCCTGAGATATTGATCAGCGGCCGATGGGCCCGGATGATCCACCCGCTGTTCTTTCGCGCGCATATGTTTCAGATGCTGGGGTTCTGGCGCGGAACTCTGAGCTGGTTAAGAGATGCCCTCTCCGCTCTCTTGCACCCGGGTATTCGGTTTTAGAGTTGAAAAGAACAAAGTCGGACAAGCAGCTCCCAGCTGAGACCAACAGTTTGTGGGTGGCTAGATTACCCCGATGAGCAGCCTCTAAGCCGGCTCACTAGGCATTCTGTTAGCCGGCAGGCTGCTCGAGCGAGGTGCCCAGCCAAAAGCGGCTGCTCAGCAATCGACGCAAAGGCTGTCATTCCTCATTCGCCTTCGCGTGCACGAAGAATTGTCATCGCTCGGTAAGCGGTCTCGGCGCCTGAGTTTTGGTTTTGACCTGTTACGAAGCGGTTCTCATCATCGACAACAACGTGGTTGGCAAAGAAGTCAAAAAAGGCGGTTTCGGCTTCAAACAGAGCGCCTGCCTTTCGCAATTCAGCCTCGGGATGAAAAGGTGTGAAGTCGATTCCTAACTGCTCAATTTGCCTGTTCGTTACGCCCGTCATTGGACGGCCTGCAATCAGCCTTTTCCCTTCCTCATCGCGGGCTTCAACAAAACCTAGCGGGCCGTGGCAGACACCAGAGAGTATCGGTTTATGAGGTGCGGAGTAGGCCTCTTCAACCAGCCGTGTGAGTACCTGCGAGGGTGTGAAATCATAAGCGGCCCCCCATCCTCCGGCCAAAAACACAATGTCGTAATCGGCAACGTCGATCGTATCGATGGAGAGCGAAGTTTTAACCTTCGCTTGAAACAGATCGTCCTTAAGAGAGCGGTCATCTGCCTTATCCCTGATTACCCAGTTCAGCGTAAGGGGATCAATCGGGATCTCGCCACCATCAATACTGGCAAGGTCAACCCGCATTCCCGCATCAAGAAACTCGTAGTACGGGGCCGTCATTTCCGAACTCGCGACGCCGGTCTGATCTCCAGTCGTCTCGCCTGGTGCATTTAGCGTGTCATGACTGGTAGTGATTATCAGCGCGCGCTTGCCTGACATATCGATTGGGCTGGCATCGAACTGAGGATGAAGGCCGGCGAGTTGCAGCATGGAAGGCAGGAGCAGCGCGAAAGCTCCAGCCGCTAAGCCAAATGCGCAAAGGAAGATGAGCAGCTTTTTCATAAGTATCGTCTGCTCCAATTTCCCGCATCATTCCTTGAGATAAATCAAAACTCGCTGCCATGCGCGCGGGGCTTCGCTCGACCATTGACCGCGGCTGGAAATCCTCACGCACATGATTCGCGTCAGATCATCCCGCGTCAAAAATGATCGTCAAACGCCAAGCTCACAGAGCCAAAGTTTGCGTCCGTTTTCACCTACCAGAATGCGACATTTCCGTCCGCGAAGTGTCCGGCTGAAACCGGACGTATCAACTCAAACGCCCCTCAATCGCATCCCAGATCATCCCGGCGACATCCGTTCCATCAAACTGCGAGATCGCCACAATTCCCGTGGGCGAGGTCACATTAATTTCGGTCAGCCATTTGCCGCCGATTACGTCGATGCCCACAAAGGTCAGCCCCAAGCGCTTCAATTCCGGCGCCATCGCCTTGCAGATCTCTTGCTCCCGCTCGGTCAGGCCTGTCGCTTCCGCGCTGCCGCCCATCGCGAGGTTTGAGCGGAACTCGCCCTCGCCCGGTATCCGGTTGATCGCGCCCGCGACCTCGCCATCCACCAACACGATGCGCTTGTCGCCTTCCGCGACCTCTGGGAGGAAGGGCTGCACCATATGCGGCTCGGGCCAGGTCTGGTTGAAGACTTCGAACAGAGCGGTGAGGTTGTCTCCATCAGCGGGCACGCGGAAAATCGCCTTGCCGCCATTGCCGTGAATGGGTTTGACCACGACTGCGCCATGCTCAGCCATAAAGCGGCGCACTTCATCGACCGAGCGGGTGACGAGCGTTGGCGGCATAAAGCGGCGATAGTCGAGCACCATCACCTTTTCCGGCGCATTGCGCACGCTCACCGGATCGTTGACCACCAAAGTCTCGCCCGCGATGCGATCAAGCATATGTGTCGCGGTGATATAGCCCATGTGAAAGGGTGGATCCTGACGCATCAGGACCACATCGATATCCTTGCCCAGATCAAGGCGCACCGCCTCGCCCTTTTCGAAGTGATCGCCTTGAACCGGACGCACTTTCACCGGCGCGCATTCAGCAAACAGCCGGTCGTTGGCATCCAGCGTGAGGCTCTCCACGTGATACTCGAACACTTCGTGCCCGCGCTCCTGCGCTGCAAGCATCAGCGCAAAGGAGCTGTCGCCTTTGATGTTCACACTCTCGATGGGGTCCATCTGGACCGCGACTTTGAGACCCATTGTGCTCAGTTTCCCTGTTGATCGGCGCGCTATGGCATCCAAGCGTTGGCGATGTGGCGTGGGCGAGCGCCGGGCGCAAGGAGGATCACGTCAATCCGAATGTCATCGCCGGGCCGAGCATATTCGTGCGCGACCATTTCGACCGCAGCGGCCACGCGCGCCAAGCGCCGCTCATCGATAGCGTCCGCCAGATCGGCCGCACGCTTGCGCCATTTGACTTCGACAAACACCGTCAGCCCCGCTTGCTGCGCAATCAGATCAATCTCGCCCAGCTTGGTCTTCACGCGCTGCGCCACGACGGCAAAGCCGTGCGATGCGAGCCACTGCGCCGCGCCCGCTTCAGCCTCCCGGCCACGACGATCGGCGAGCTGTCTCTTCTCACTCATTGCGATTTAAGCGCGATGGCGCGGGCATAGAGGGTTTGGCGATCGAGGCCGGTCGCTTTGGCCACCTTGGCGGCCGCTTTGCTGGGCGAGGCTTCGGTGAGCGCATCGCGCAGGAGTTCGTCGGGGTCTAGGCTCGTGGCATCTTCACCCGGCGGCCCGATGAGAAGGACGATCTCCCCTTTCGGCGGGTGCTCAGCGTAATGCGCCGCCAAGTCAGCGGCATGGCCCCGGCGGCATTCCTCATGAAGCTTGGTAATCTCGCGCGCCACCGCCACTTCGCGGTTCGGCCATAGCTCGGCCAGCAGGTCCAAAGTGCGCCTAAGCCGAGGGCCAGTCTCATAGAATATGAGCGTCGCAGAGATCGCGCCCAGTCCATCGAGCATGTCGCGCTTGGCTTTGTCTTTAACCGGGAGGAACCCTGCGAAAAGAAAGCGATCATTGGGCAAGCCTGAAAGGGTGAGCCCCGCAATCGCTGCGCATGGGCCAGGGATCGTCACCACTGAAATGCCCTGGTCTGCGGCGTCTCGGGCAAGGCGATATCCCGGATCAGACACCAATGGCGTACCTGCATCGCTGACAAGCGCCACCGCCTCGCTTTGTGCGCGCGAGAGCAAAGCTGCGCGCTGGGTGTCCTTGGCGTGATCATCATAGCGCTGCATCGCGGTTTTTACGCCCAGATGCGCCAGCAGCCGTCCGGTCACCCGCGTATCTTCACACGCAATCACGTCGCACCGTGTCAAAATGTCGATTGCCCGCAGGGTTATGTCCCCAAGATTGCCAATCGGTGTGGCGACAATGTAGAGGCCTGCGGGTAGATGGGGCGCTGTTTGAGATTGGGGCGTGCTCACAAAGCGTCTTTGGATGAGCAAGATGGGGTCGGCAAGAATGAAGGTTGGTTTGAGTACAATGACGCGCGTTCTTCGCGGCGTGTGTTCAAAGCGCGCCGTGGTGGCTGTAAGCGCTGCGGCTGCGCTGGCTGGGTGCTCCGTAATTCCCAAAACGGAAACCGTGGCGACGGCTCCAGCACCCACTCCCACGCCGCAGCCCTCTGCGACCGCGCTGCCGAGCGACACGACCCGCCACCGGGTTGCTTTGCTCGTGCCGATGTCAGGCAGCACCGCGGCGGTCGGTCAGTCGCTTGCCAACGCGACGACCATGGCGCTGCTTGATACCAATGCGAACAATCTGCGCATTACCACCTATGATACCGGTCGAGGAGCAGCTGAAGCGGCCCGGCAGGCCATCGCGGATGGCAACAAGCTCATCCTTGGCCCTTTGCTTGCTAACAATGTGCCCGCTGTTCAGGCGAAAGCGCGCCCTGCCCGCGTGCCCGCGATCTCCTTTTCGAACGATACGAGCGTTGCAGCGGCTGACGTCTTCCTGATGGGGCATGTGCCCGAGCAATCGATCCTGCGAACGGTTCGCTATGCTCGCGGGCGCGGGTCGAACGCGTTTGCTGCGCTGGTGCCTTCTGGCGACTATGGCTCGCGCTCATACGCCGCCTTGCAGCAAGCTTTGACTGAATATGGCGGTCGGTTGATCGGGGCCGAACGCTATTCGCGCGGCAACACCTCGATCGTCAGCGCTGCTCAGCGCCTGCGCTCAACGGGCGGGTACGACACTGTCCTGATTGCTGATGGCGCGCGCCTCGCTGTGCAGGCCGCCGGCGAACTCAAGCGCAGCGGCGCAGAAAGCACGCAGCTTCTCGGGACAGAATTGTGGAGCGGCGAAGCCACACTTACCCGCGCGGGCACAGTGAACGGCGCAATTTTCTCAGCGGTTTCCGACAATCGCTTCAAGCGCTTTGCTGACAGCTATGAAAAGCGATTTGGCTCCAAGCCCTTCCGCATTGCGACACTGGGCTACGATTCTGTCCTGCTGACACTGCGCATCGCGCGCGATTGGCAAGTCGGCGATACCTTCCCGGTTGCTGCCTTGTATGATCAAGGCGGCTTTTTGGGCGTTGATGGCCCGTTCCGCTTCAAACGCGATGGCATAGCCGAACGCGCTCTCGAAGTGCGGCAGGTCAGCGGCAACAGTGTTTCGGCGGTTGATCCGGCTCCCACCTCGTTTGGCGGCTAAGTTTGCGCAAAAGCCTGCTTAGTGCGCTTGTGAGAGCTTGGCTGAGATGCCTATAACCGGTGCATGTCTGACGATCTGTTTGAGAACACCCCCACATCGAGCGGTAATTATGACAGTTCGTCGATTGAGGTTCTGGAAGGCCTGGAGCCGGTTCGCCGGCGTCCGGGCATGTATATCGGCGGGACGGATGACCGCGCGCTCCATCACCTTGCCGCTGAAGTTCTCGACAACTCGATGGACGAAGCGGTCGCGGGCCACGCAAGCCGCATTGAGGTGCGCTTGGAAGCAGGCGAGCCCGGCAGTGCTGGGCGGCTGAGCATTTCCGACAATGGCCGCGGCATACCCGTGGACGAGCATCCCAAGTTTCCCGGCAAATCCACGCTTGAGGTGATCCTTTCAACGCTGCACTCTGGCGGCAAGTTCTCAGGCAAGGCCTATGCGACGAGCGGCGGGCTTCACGGTGTGGGCGTGAGCGTCGTCAACGCGCTTTCATCGCACACGCGCGTTGAGGTGGCGCGCGATAAGCAGCTCTTCGCGCAGGAGTTTTCGAAGGGCCAGACGCTCGGCCCCATTCAAAAACTCGGAGCAGCGCCCAATCGCCGCGGCACCACAGTGAGCTTTACGCCGGACACTGAAATCTTCGGCGATCGCAAGTTCAAGCCAGCCCGGCTCTTCAAGCTCGCCCGATCCAAAGCCTATCTGTTTGCGGGCGTGGAAATCCGCTGGAAGTGCGATGAGGCGCTGGCGAGTGACGATGTGCCCGCCGAGGCTGTGTTCAAGTTCCCCGGAGGTCTGGCTGACCATTTGGCAGAACAAGTGGGCACGCGCGAATGCGTGACAGCGCAACCTTTCACCGGGCGGCAGGACTTCCCCGAGGATGAAAGCGGCAACTCGCAAGGCCGCGTTGAATGGGCGATCGCATGGCCGCTCTATTCCGATGGCTCAACAAGCTGGTATTGCAACACGGTGCCCACGCCCGATGGCGGCACGCATGAGCAGGGGCTTCGCGCCGCGCTTACCAAGGGTCTGCGCGCATTTGGCGAATTGACCAACACCAAGAAAGCCAAAGACATCACCGCTGATGACGTGATGACCGGCTCTGAAGTGATGCTCAGCGTGTTTATCCGCGATCCGCAGTTCCAATCGCAAACCAAAGACCGCCTGACATCGCCAGAGGCGGCGCGGCTTGTCGAAAATGCCGTGCGCGACCATTTCGATCACTTCCTCACCGACAATATGGACCGCGGCAAGGCGCTGCTTGGCGAGGTGATGGAGCGGATGGAAGAACGCCTCAAGCGCAAGCAAGAGCGCGAGATCAAACGCAAGACCGCGACCAATGCAAAGAAGCTG
>JBCBOW010000083.1:0-7174 GCA_039821045.1 Pseudomonadota bacterium | reverse complement strand
GACTGGAGTTCAGACGTGTGCTTTCGATCTCGGCGCTTATCCCAGCGGAACCACCGAGCGCGTGGGCCAACCGCTTGTCCCGCTCAGCTCGAGCAGTATGCCAGCCTATCCAGGCGGGCCAGTTTCAGGTCAGTAAACCAACACCCAAACACCTCGCGTGGTGTGAGCAAGCGCGCCGGAGCCCAAAAGAAGGCTTCGGCGCGTTTTTGCTGGCGCACGTGGGACTCAGCCTGGTGGCGCTTCGTCAGCCGTGGGGGCGTAGCTCGGCAAGCACAGCGCCCAATGGATCGCGGCGGATCGCAGCGCAAATCCTGCAGCAAAAGCCACCGCCCAAATGGCCATTCGCGATGCGCTCAGAACATCCATAAAAGCCATGCCAGCCACCGTGAGCGCGGCGCTGAGCGCGGCGGCGGTGACATAGAGCTCTGGGCTCATAATGATTGAGGGGCGCCCGGCGACAACATCGCGAATGATGCCGCCCACACACCCTGTGATGATCCCCATCAGCACCGCAGGCAAGGGCGCAATCCCGTATGCGAGCGCTTTGGCAGAGCCCAGCACGGCATAAGCGGCGAGCCCCGCGCCATCGCCATAGGCGAAGAGCTTGCCCTCCCACAGCCGCACCGGCGTAAACCACACGATGAGCGCAACCGCGAGGCAGAGCGGCGCCACGAAGGGGTCCGTAACCCAGAAGACCGGGGAGCCGATCAAAAGATCGCGCACCGTGCCGCCGCCAACCCCGGTGACAAGCGCGAAAAAAGCGAGCGTGACAAAGGTCTGCCCTGCCTTGGCCGCGATCACAGCGCCTGAAAGCGCAAAGATCGCGATCCCGGCAAGATCGAGGATATCGAGCAGCGGGGTGAGGATTTCCTCGTTCATGAACGCGCACCGGAAGGGGAGGACTGCATCTCGTCGCCATGTAAGCGGGGCGGGCAAAGCGCAAGAGGCTTTGCCCGCTCGCCGCCAGGCGTGTTTGGCCGCGTATTACTCGCCGCGCGCTTGCACCAGCAACTGGCGGCCCAGGCGGCTCGGGGCGCCGCCATTGATATTCGCCAGCACGACGACTGTGATCGCCTTGTCCGGATCATAGCCGAGCCAGGCGTTAAAGCCCTCAATCCCGCCGCCATGCCAATAGGACCGGCCATCTGCATCATCCTCAACGATGATGCCATGCGCGTAGCGATCCTCGCCAACCGCCTGCTGGGGGTAAGGATCGACAAATTCCGCCAGACTTGAAGCAGAAAGCACTGAGCCGCCAAACAGCGCGCGCTGCCATTTGTGCAGATCATGCGTGGTCGAAAGCAAGGATCCGCCGCCCAGCGGGATACTCATATTGATGTAAGGCGCGTTGACCGGGCCATTTTGCGATGGCGTGTATCCGGCCGCGCGCTTGGGCAGGATGCGCGCGTTCACATCCACGCCGGTCGATTGCATGCCGATCGGATCGAACAAACTGGCTTTGACAAACTGCGCGTAGGGCATCCCGCTCACATTCTCGATCACGCGCGCGAGCACGATATAGCCGGAGTTGGAATAGGACCATTTCGAGCCCGGCTCGAACTCCAGCGGCAGGTCCTTGAACATCGCGATGAGATCATCCTGCGAGATTGCCGTGGTGCTGATCCGGCCAAACCCCTCAAGCCTCGTTACATCGGGAACACCCGAGGTGTGACGCATCAGGTTACGCAAGGTGATCGCTTGCCAGGCATCAGGCGCGCCGGGAAAGTGTTTGGCGATCGGATCATCAAGATCGAGCTTGCCTTGCTCTTGCAGGAGCAGGATCGAGACCGCGGTGAACTGCTTGGTGACCGAGCCGATGCGGAAAATCGTATCGGTTGTGTGGGGGATGTTCCATTCGAGGTTCGCATCGCCCCACGCCTGATCAAGCAGCACTTCATCGCCTTTCACAACCAGCGCAGCCCCCATAAAAGCCCCGCTTTCTGCGGCCGGCGCGACAGTGGCCGCGAGCTCCTGCGTCGTCTGCGCGAGCGCTGTCCCAGGCATCAGAGCAAGCGCAAGAGGCGCGGTGGCTAGGCTTGCTATGCGGATTAGGGCGCGGGTGCTGGTCGATGATTGTACATGCGTGTGTGCCATGAGATCCCTCCTGTGATGGCGTGTATTGGTGTATCAATGAGGCAATACACATATCGCCAGAGTGGCTCTGCTCAAGGCCATTGGCGCCTGACCTTGGCCGATTTATCGAAATCGCGGCGCGAATTTTATGAATTGAGACGCGGGCTTAGGGCGCGCTCCCATGCGCGGCTTGCCAATACCCCTCGCGGGCGGTTTTAGCCGTGCAGGATGATCCCGATTTGCTCGGCGGCGGCGATGCAATCCAGGTCTGCCATGCTCGGGCCCATCACCTGCATGCCGCAGGGCAGTTCAGCGCCCTGGTAGATGCCGCTGCCGATCGGGAGCACGGTGGAGGGCAGGTTGGGAAAGGTTGCGATCCCCGCCCAGGCCAAGCCAGCTGCACCAGGGACATCGGCGCCGTTGATCGGGATCGTGCTGTCAAACACGCGCGTGTCAGCGTCCATATGCGGCACTGCCAGAACCGGGGCGGGCGGGGCGAGCACGAAGTCGTAAACCTCAAACAAGCGGGCCCATTCGACCTCCTTGGCGGCCTGCGCGTCGAGCAAGTCGAACCAGTCGGTGGCGGTCGCGCGCTTACCGTTGGGGCCGGGTGCGCCGCGCGCCATCGCGGTGTTGAGCATGCGCATATAGGCGGCTTGTTGGCTTTCAAGATCGGGCACCAGATCGCTCGACCGGTCGATGTTCACCCCCGCTTCGCTCAACGCGGCGAGTGCGGCTTCGGTTGGCTCGGCGACGCTCGCATCAACTGGCGCGCCGGGATAGTCTGTGATCGCCAAGAGGCGGCAGTCTTTGAGCGGCTTGCCCGATTGGCGCAGCGGATATTTCGAGCCGATCGCGGTCAGCGTGGCCAGATCCTGCGCGTTGCGCGTCAGCGGCCCGGCGATCGAAAGCGCGCCATCGTGGGCAGCGACAAAACCGGCGCGCCGAGCCATGATCGGGTGGTCGTGGCCGTGTTTAGAGACGATGCCCCAGGTAGTCTTATGGCCCCACACGCCGCAGAAATGCGCGGGCACGCGGACCGAGCCGCCGATATCGGTGCCATATTCGCCCGGGACCATGCCCGCGGCCACCGCCGCCGCGCTGCCGCCGGATGATCCGCCCGGCGAGCGCGCAGTGTCATGCGGGTTTTTGGTGCGGCCATAGACCGGGTTGAAGCTCTGCCAATCGGAGAGATCGACGGGCACGTTGGTTTTGCCTAGGATGATCGCTCCGGCCGCCTTGAGGCGCCGCACCAGCTCGCTGTCACGCGGGGCGATGGTATCGGTGCATTTCCCGTGGCCCCAGCAGCTTTGCAGGCCTTCGACATCAAAGCTTTCCTTCACCGTCATCGGCACGCCATAGAGCGGGCGCAAGGGACCGGGCCTGTCTCCGCTTGCGAGGGCTGCGTCCATTGCCTTAGCAGTGGCAGCGGCGCGCTCAAAATCGGGCACGACTACGGCATTGACCGGGCCATCGAGCTCCTCAATCCGCGCAATCGCTGCATCCACCGCTTCGGCGGCTGACATCGCGCCCTGAGCAATCGCGGCTGCGGTTTCAGCCAGGCCCGGCTCATCGGTCAGCTTTGGATAGGCCATGGCGCTTTGTCTCCCCCTCGGATTGTTTTGCGGTGAGCCTAGCGCGTTAGAGCGTCTCGAAAAAGCGGTCTTCGGCTGCGTAATCGAACAGGTCGTAGCCATAATTCGCCAAGACAGGGAACGCCGCGCGCCAATCTGCGGCGTTGAGGTCGGCCAGCCAGCTCAGCGCTTCATTGTTGGCGGCGGGATAGAGGCCAAAGCCGTCCCACCCGGCATCGAGTGCTTTGCGACAGCTCAACACAAAGGGCTTGGGCAAGGACCACGGCGTGCGCCCAAGAGTTCGCTGTGGTGGTCCTTCAAAATGCGCAAAATCGCACTCGCCGTCCATTTCCTGTGCGATCCGCTGACCGATTTCGAGCACTGTGGGCGCATCCTCGTCCGCCAGATTGAAAGCGCCGCTGATCGCATTTTCGGCCGCGCAATGGGCAAACCCTGCGATGGTGTTGACATCGGTCGTGTGAAACTGGCTTTCGCCCTTGAAGGCGAGCGGGATGCGTTGTCGCTGATCGAGCATCCGCTTCACAAACCACCATTCGCGCGGTTGGCGTGAATAGGGGCCGTAGATCGCGCAAGGGCGCAAGAGGGTGGCGCGCTCTCCGAAGATCGCAGCGGCTTTTGCCTCCATGCGCACTTTGCGGCTCGAATAGGTCTGAGGCCCACCTGCGATAAGCGGTTGGTCTTCGGTGATCGATGCGTTGAACTCTGGAAAGCCTAGCTCTGCTGCATCCTCAAAGCCGCGCCCCTGCACGTCGCAATAGACGCTGGCAGTCGAGATCGCGATGTATCGCCCGACCCGGTCGGGATCGTAACGCGCCACATCCTCTTCATCAAAAGCGATCGTGTCGAGGACGATATCGGCGCTGGGGGAGGGCGTCTCGCCCAGAATATGCGGGACGAACTCCACGCCCTCGATATCCCAATCGGGCTTGGAGCGTGCCAACATGCGGACATCCCAGCCTTCGTTCGCAAATACGTTCGCGCTGGCAAACCCGATCTGGCCTGCGCCGATAATGGCAATCGAGCGGGCCATTATGCCGGGCCCCCCATCATGGGATCACATATGGATCGGCTTGCCTTGCACCGCCATTGCCGCTTCCTTGAAGGCTTCGGCGTGGGTCGGGTGTGCGTGGCAGGTCGTGGCGAATGTCTTCGCTCGTGGCGCCAAATTCCATCGCTTGGGCCGCCTGCGCGATCATCGTGCCCGCCAGCGTGTTGACCATCCACACGCCCAGCACGCGGTCGGTATCAGCATCAGCGATGACCTTTACGAAGCCGTCCGTGTCGCGGTTCGCCTTGGCCCGGCTGTTGGCCATCATCGGGAACTTGCCGACCTTGATCGCTTTCTTGTCGCCGCCAGCTTTCTCGATGGCTTCTTCCTGAGTCAGACCGACGCCTGCAATTTCAGGCGTGGTGTAGACGACATTGGGGATCACATCGTGATTCACGATCCCGGTCTGGCCAGCGATATTTTCCGCGACGGCAATGCCTTCATCCTCAGCCTTGTGCGCGAGCATGGGCCCGGTGACGACATCGCCGATCGCCCAGATATTGTCGACCGCGGTGCGGAAATCATGGCCGATTTCGACCTGACCGCGGTTGTTAACCTGCAAGCCTGCGCGATCAAGCTCGAGCCCTTCGGTGTTGGGGCGCCGCCCGATGGAAACCAGCACGTGGCGTGCTTCAAGCACCAGCTCATCGCCGCCAGCGGATTTCTCGACCGTCAGCTTGACTCAATCGCCATCGACGCTCGCGCCGGTGACCTTGTGGCCGAGCATGAAGTTCATGCCCTGCTTCTTGAAGATCTTGTGCGCTTCCTTGCGCACTTCCTCGTCCCAGCCGAGGAAAAGCTTGTCGAGATATTCGACCACGGTAACCTTCGCGCCGAGGCGCCGCCACACGCTGCCCAGCTCCATGCCGATGACGCCGCCGCCGATGACCACAAGGTGCTCGGGCACTTCGGGCAGCTCTAGCGCGCCGGTGCTGTCAACGATGCGCTTGGCATCGTTGTCGACGTCCACGCCGGGCAGGGGAGTGACCGAGGAGCCGGTCGCGATGACGATATCCTTGGCTGTGACCGTCTCTTCGCCCACCTTTACGGTGTGCGCATCAACAAAGGAGCCAAGGCCTTTGAGCCAGGTGACTTTGTTCTTCTTGAAGAGAAACTCGATCCCGCCGGTGAGCTCGCCAACCGCCTTCGTCTTCTCCGCCATCATCGCATCGAGATCGAGCGTAACCTCGCCGCCCAGACCCCATGTCGCCATATGGCCGCTCTTGGCGTGATCGTAGAGTTCCGAGCCATGGAGCAGCGCCTTGGACGGGATGCAGCCGACATTGAGGCAGGTGCCGCCCAAAGTCTCGCGGCTTTCAACGCAAGCGGTCTTAAGCCCCAGCTGCGCCGCGCGGATCGCGGCAACATAACCGCCCGGGCCAGCGCCAATGACGAGAACGTCGTAATCATATTCAGCCATTCTCAACTCCGTTTGTGCGCTCCTGCGAAGGCAGGAGCCCAGGGCTCTAGTGCTCAATCATATCTGACAAATCGCGCCATTGCGGATTGTCTTCCTCGATCAGTCTGAGCTTCCAAGCCCTCTTCCATTTCTTCAACCGCGCTTCGCGTAGCCGCGCTTCGTGGATGTTTTCGTGTCGTTCAAACCAGACCAACGTCCGGCAATTATGCTCTTTGGCGAAACCTGGAATGGTGCCTTCGCGGTGTTGGTATATCCGGTGCGCAAGGTCACTGGACACGCCCAAGTAGATTGTGCCGTTTCGCCTGCTTGCAAGGAAATAGACCCAGCCTGGTTTCGTTGGTCTTCTCCGCTCTGGGCTCCTGCCTCCGCAGGAGCGCAAATGGTTCATTTACAGATCAATCAGCATCCGAGTGGGATCTTCGATCGCTTCCTTGATGATTTTCAGTGCCGTCACCGCTTCGCGCCCGTCAATCAGACGGTGGTCGTAGGAAAGCGCGAGATACATCATCGGCTTGATCACCACTTCGCCGTTTACAGCGACCGGGCGGTCTTCGATCCGGTGGAGGCCCAGCACTGCGGATTGCGGCGGGTTGATGATCGGGGTCGACATGAGGCTTCCGAACACGCCGCCGTTTGAGATCGTGAAGGTGCCGCCGGTCATGTCCGCCATGGTGAGCGTGCCTTCCTTGGCGCGCTTGCCGAAATCAGCGATGTCCTTCTCGATCCGGGCAAAACCCTTCTTGTCAGCATCGCGGATGACGGGGACGACCAAGCCATTGGGAGCGCTCACAGCGACCGAGATATCGACGTAATCGTGGTACACGATCTCATCGCCCTGAATGTAGGCGTTGACGCTCGGCACGTCCTTCAGCGCGAGGCAGGCGGCCTTGGCGAAAAAGCCCATGAAGCCCAAGCGAATGTCATGCTTCTTGGCGAACAGGTCCTTGTACTTGGTGCGCGCCTCGATGACCGCGCTCATGTCGCAATCGTTGAACGTGGTGAGCAGCGCCGCTTCTTCTTGCGCGCCTTTGAGGCGCC
>JBCBOW010000082.1:0-7201 GCA_039821045.1 Pseudomonadota bacterium | reverse complement strand
CTGCGAGCGCGCGCGATAGCTTAGGTGCCCAGACGCAAAAAGGCCGCCCCATTGATAGGGGGCGGCCCTTTTGTGCATCTGCTATGGCGAATATCAGAGCTTGTTAACCGCGCCCTTCACTTCGCCCTTGGCCTTGTCGATCTTGCCTTCGAGCTCATCCTTGTGGCCATCGGTGCGCGTTTCTGCATCATCGGATTGCTGTTTGATCTCGCCGATAGCTTCTTTGATATTGCCTTTGATTTTGTCGATAACTTCACCCATTGGATGAATTCTCCTTTCGGTTTGTGTTGTACTTACAATGATATAACGGCTTAACCTCAGGAGCGATCCACACTTCACCGGTGCTCAGACACGTCTCAGCGTATAGCGGAAGACGGTATCAATTTACCGCAGTGTCATCCCGCCATCCACCATATATTCCGAACCGGTCACGTAAGAACTCTGATCGCTCAGCAGGAACAGCGCGATCTGCGCTGCCTCTTCAGACGTACCAAACCGGCCCAGCGGCACTTGCTTTGCAATGTCCTTGCTGAACGCATCAACCTGCTCTTGCGTGAGGCCCATGCCTTCAAAAAAGCCGGTTTCGATCGGCCCTGGCGCAAGAATGTTGGAGCGGATGCCACGGCCCGCAAGGTCCATCGCCCAGCTGCGCGCCAGCGCTGTGATCGCGCCCTTAGTGGAGGCGTAAATCGCGCCCATCGGCTGTCCGAGATAGGGTGCGATTGACGAGGTAACGAGCACCGAGCCGCCGTCCGCGATCATCGGGATAAGCTGCGCCATTTGCAGCACCGGACCGCGCACATTGACGTGCGTCATCGCGTCAAACATGTCCGCCGTGATGCCCACATTGGGTCCGAACTTGCCAAAGCCAGCATTGAGCCATACGCCATGAAGCGTGCCCATCGCTTCTTTGACGGCCGCGGCCAGCGCACCCGCAGCTTCAGGGTCTGCCGCGTCATTTGCCAGCACCAGCGTGCCATCAGGCAGTGCAGCCTTGGCCTTGGCGAGGCGATCCGGATTGGTGCCGGTAACAGCAACCCTCCCGCCTTCTTCAACGATCATTTGTGCGCCTGCGAGCCCCATCCCGCTTGTCCCGCCCGTGATGAGAACGTTCTTGCCTTCAAATCTGCTCATTCTGGCCTCCCTGTCTGTTTGCTAGGTGTCTGTTTGCTAGGTGTCTGTTGCCAAGCCTCACCAATCGAATGTGCGCGCAGCTGGTGGGTTCCGATCCGCCGCGCCGCTGTCTTACTCCTCGCCTCGCGCTTTGGCGCAGATAATGTCCCATTCCTCTGGCGTGATCTTGGCCACCGAAAGGCGCGAAAGGCGCACAAGCTCGCAATTGGCCAAGCGCTCGTCTGCCTTGATTTGCTTGAGCGTGACGGGATGCGCGAACTTCTCTTTGGGCTTGATCTTGACAGCGGCCCACTTGCCCGTCTCATCAGTGGGATCGAGAATGCCTGATACGGTGACTTGCGCGATCCCTACGATTTCCAGCCCCTCGCGCGAATGATAAAAGAAGGCTTCATCGCCCACCTCCATCGCACGCAGATTGAGCTTGGCCGAATGGTTGCGCACGCCATCCCACACGCCTTCCTCTTCCGCCACCAGATCATCCCAGCTGTATTTGAACGGCTCTGATTTCATCAGCCAATAATTGGGACGGGTCATGGTTACAGGCTCCTTGTGCCTAAACGGGACAGCGCGCAGCGCGGAGAAGCGCGCCGATCTGGAGGATTATCACATAAGGATGAGCGCGCTCATCCCTTTCTCTCCAACCGCTTAGCCGCGCATGCCGCTCTTCGCCAAGCCCTGAAAAGGGGAAAGCTGGCCGAGCCCGCAAGACCGCCAAAGGGGCCCAATTAACCTGATGTTTATGCAAGTGTTTCAATAAGCGCTTTCAAGATTGACCAGCTCAAGGAGCGCTCTGCGTGCGCCGCAAAGACGACTTCGACACCGTGCACAGCGCACAATCACTGCCGCTTGAAACCAAGGCGAAAGAGCAGAGCGAAGCCATTGGCAAATCTGAACGCGATGTGATCGCGCTCGGCATTGCCATCGCAGCCATCTTCCTTCTCATCGCGACCGGCGGCGCTGTTTTGCCAGACGTGGTGGCATCGGCCGTCTATAACGGCCAAAAGCCCGACGCGCTGCTGGCCAACGCACTGCTATTGAACATTGCGTTGATCATCTTTGGCTGGCGCCGCCATCGTGAACTCAAGACCGAGATTGCCACCCGGCGCGAAGCCGAAAACCTCGCCCGCGAACTGGCCGAAACCGATCCGCTGACAGGGTGCCTCAACCGCCGCAGCATGGAGCGCGAGACGAACAGTCTGCGCTTGCGCGCTTATGAGCGCGGTATGGCGGTTGCTTATGTCATGATTGATATTGATAATTTTAAACAGATCAACGACGTGCGCGGTCACTCAGCGGGCGACGAAGTGCTCAAGACGCTGGCGGATCGGATCGGGGCACAATTGCCCAAGGGCTCGAAACTTGCCCGGCTGGGTGGAGACGAATTCGCTTTTATTACAGCTTATGATCCCGTGATGTCTGAGCGCGTCGATGATCTTGTGATCCGGCTTTATGAAACGCTCGGCCATGGTTTTGTGATCGAGGGTGTCACGTATGATGTCACCATGTCTGTCGGCATTGCGACAGATTATGACGAGGAAGGTCGCGACCCCCTCCCAGTCACCGGCCACACCTTGATGCAACGCGCTGACATTGCGATGTATCATGCCAAAAAACAGGGAAAGAACCGCTTCTTCTGGTTCGAGCCGAGCATGGAAAGCGAACTGCGCTTTCGCAATGAGCTTGAGAGCGGCATCCGCCAGGGCCTCACGCGCGGCGAATTTGTGCCCTATTACGAGCAGCAGGTTGATCTGGAGACCGGCGAGCTGGTCGGCTTCGAGATGCTTGCTCGTTGGCGTTCGCCGCAGCTTGGGCTTGTGAGCCCTGAGATCTTCATCCCGATTGCAGAAGAGATGGGCGTTATCGCCGAGCTTTCCGAACAACTGATGCAGCACGCTTTCGTGGATGCGGCGGAATGGGATGAGGCGCTTACCCTTTCGGTAAACATTTCCCCTGTGCAGCTGCGCGATCCGTGGTTTGCTCAAAAGCTCCTCAAGCTTTTGGTGAAGATGAACTTCCCGCCGCGGCGCTTGGATATCGAGATCACCGAGAGCTGCCTTCACGATAACATTGGCATGGTCCGCTCGATGATCACCAGCCTGCGCAACCAAGGCGTGCGGGTGAGCCTGGATGACTTTGGCACCGGCTATTCGAGCCTTGAGCAGCTGCGCACGTTGCCATTTGACAGGCTCAAGATTGATCGCAGCTTTGTCAGCGAATTGTCCCGGTCTGAAGAGGGCTCGCGCATTGTCGATGCCATCGTCTCGCTAGGGCGTGGCCTTGATATGCCGATTACCGCTGAGGGCGTTGAAGACGAGGCTATCCTCGCCGCGCTCAAGCAGCTCGGCCAGCTTAAGGGGCAAGGCTATCTCTACGGCCGGCCAGAAACCGCAGATCAGGTCCGTGATCGGCTTAACGCCCAAGGCCTTCTAACGCAGCGCCAATCGCAGCAGGATCGCCGCGGCCGGGAGACCGGGAAAGCCGACCGCAAAGGCCAAAGACGCGATCCCGAGGAAATCCTGCGCCAGGTGCGCGGCTGAACTCTAAAGGCCAATCGCGCCGCAGGCTTCTAACGCGCGCCTCCTTTCGCCCACTTTACCACGCGCCTGCCCATGCATATGTGGCAGGCATGCGCGTCCCCTTCATCAAGATGCATGGCCTTGGCAACGATTTCGTCGTGCTTGATGCGCGCGATCACGCTCTGCCCGCGCCGCTGACGCGCAAAGCGGCCAAAGCGCTGGCAGACCGGCGCGAGGGCATCGGCTGCGATCAAGTGGTGCTGCTGGAGCCGAGCGCGGTTGAAGCCTTCAAGATGCGGTTCTTCAATTCCGATGGCGGCGAAGTGGAAGCGTGCGGCAATGCCAGCCGCGCTGTCGCAATGCTGCATGGGGAGCCTGCCAGGGTTGAGACGAGCGCAGGGGCAATTGCGCTCCATCCTGCCGCAGGCGGCGCGAGCGTCGATATGGGCGAGCCGCGCTTTGGCTGGGAAGATGTCCCGCTCGCTTATCCGATGGACACCGCCGCCTTGCCGCTGGCTTGGGATGCTCTCGAACAGCCGGCCGCGATCAATGTCGGCAACCCGCATGCGATTTTCTTTGTCAGCGATGCTGCCGCTGTTGATCTTGCAACGCTGGGCCCGCAGATCGAGCACGATCCTGTGTTTCCTGAAAGGATCAATGTCAACGTCGCAGATATTGCAGGACCAGGGCATCTGCGCCTCTTCGTATGGGAGCGCGGCGCGGGGCTCACGCGCGCTTGCGGCACCGGCGCATGCGCGACAGCGGTGGCGGCGATCCGGCGCGGGCTCGTCGCAAGCCCGGTGCGCGTCAGCTTGCCGGGTGGTGATCTCACGATCGCTTGGGCGCCGGGCGAAACGATCCGCATGACGGGCCCTGCAACAGAGAGCTATCGCGGCGATTTTGAGTGGGAAGACTACGCGTGAGCCTCTCTCCCGAGACCGACATTCAAGCCAAGTCAGCGCCCGAAGTCATTTCGCTCGGCTGCCGGATGAATATCGCGGAAAGCGAGCGGATGAAGGCGATGCTGGCTGAGGCGGGCGATATCGTCGTCGTCAATTCCTGCGCTGTCACCAGCGAGGCTGTGCGCCAAACCCGGCAAGCGATCCGCAAAGCGCGGCGCGAGCGGCCCGAAGCGCGCCTGCTCGTGACCGGATGCGCGGCTGACATTGAGCGCGAGGCGATCGCCGCCATGCCCGAAGTGGATGGCCTGATCGCGAACGAGACCAAGCTCGATCCGCGCGCCTGGAACGCGCCGATGGCTGAAGCGCCCTTGCCCCCCACCCGCACGCGCGCTTTTGTGACGGTGCAAAACGGCTGCGATCACGCCTGCACCTTCTGCGTAATCCCCCAAGGCCGGGGCAAGAGCCGCTCGCTCACCATCGCGCAGGTGCTCGATGATGTCGCTGTGCACGTCAGACAGGGCGCAAAAGAAGTCGTGCTGACCGGCGTTGACTTGACGAGCTGGGGGCAGGACTTTGAAACAGCGCGGGGCCTTGGCGTTTTGGTTGAAGCGATCCTTGATGCCTTCCCTGAACTCCCTCGCCTGCGCCTCTCATCCGTGGATGGGGTGGAGATTGACCCGCTTCTCTTTGATCTTATCGCGCATGAGCCGCGCATCATGCCGCATCTTCACCTTTCGCTTCAGCATGGCGCGGATCTGATACTCAAGCGAATGAAGCGGCGGCACAGCCGGGCTGATGCGCTCGATCTGGTTGCGCGCCTAAAAGCCGCGCGGCCCGAAATCGCGATTGGCGCAGACCTCATCGCCGGCTTCCCGACCGAAACAGCCGAGCATCATGCGCAAAACCTCTCGATCATCCGCGAGCTTGCCATCGTTCACGGGCACATCTTCCCCTATTCGCCCCGCCCTGGCACGCCCGCTGCGCGCATGCCGCAACACGATCGCCCGCTGATCAAAGAGCGCGCGGCACAGCTGCGAGGAGGCGTGGCGCAAGAGCGCGCGCGCTGGCTGAAAGGTTTTGTCGGCGAGATGTTGCCCGTGCTCGCCGAACGCGACGGCACCGGCTATGCGCCTTCCTATGCGCGCGTCAAACTGCCTGAAGGAACGCGCGCAGGCGACATCATTGAAACGCGCATCAGCGGCGTTGAAGAAGGAATGCTGCGATGAGCGAGACAGACACCGCCCCTAATACACAGGGGCCTAACACACAGGGGCCTGATACCGGCGAAACATGGGGCGCAAAGCTGCTCGGCGGTTTTCGCAAGACCTCAGACCGGCTCACCAGCAATCTCTCCGGGCTCGCAGGCGGCGGCAAGCTCTCTGATGCAACGCTTGATGATATCGAAGATGCGCTGATCGTCTCTGACCTTGGCCCGAAAGCCGCAAGCCGCATTCGTGAAAAACTTGCCGAGAAGCAGTTTGGCGATCAGGTGACCGAGCGCGAGCTTAAGGAAGCGGTGGCTGAAGAGATCGCCGAGATTCTGCGCCCGGTCGCCAAGCCGCTCGAAGTCACAGCCTTTCCGCGCCCGCAAGTCATCCTTGTGATCGGGGTCAACGGATCGGGCAAGACCACCACAATCGCCAAGCTCGCGCATCTTTTCACAGAGGATGATTACGGCGTGCTGCTGGCCGCAGGGGACACATTCCGCGCCGCCGCGATTGGTCAGCTGGCGACATGGGCGGGGCGCGCTGGGGTCGAGATTGTGCGCGGGCCCGAAGGCGGCGATCCCGCCAGCATTGTGTTTGATGCGGTCAAACAGGCGACTGATACCGGGATCGACGCGCTTATCGTGGACACCGCCGGACGCTTGCAAAACAAGCGCGAGCTGATGGATGAGCTTGCCAAGATCCGCCGCGTGCTGGGCCGGCTAAACGAAGACGCGCCGCATGATGTGGTGCTCGTGCTCGATGCCACCAACGGGCAAAATGCGCTTTCGCAGATTGATGTGTTTCAGGAGGTCGCGGGGGTTACGGGCCTAATCATGACCAAGCTTGATGGGACCGCGCGCGGCGGGGTGCTGGTGGCGGCAGCGGAGCAATATGGCCTGCCGATCCACGCGATCGGCGTGGGCGAGAAAATGGAAGACCTGCGCCCCTTCGATCCCGATCTGGTCGCGCGCGTGATTGCAGGGGTGGCCTGATGAGCGAGACGGAGACAAAGAAGGCGGGCTCCTCCTGGATCAATGTCGCGGTCGATTACGGCCCGCTCGCGGTGTTCCTGCTCGCTTACCGTTTGAACGCGCCAGAAGACCCCAACCCGGCGGGCGAGCTCTTCGCGATCATCTATGGCACCGCGGCTTTCATGATCGCCGCGATCGTTGCGTTGGCGGTGTCCAAATGGCGTCTGGGCAAAATCTCGCCGATGCTGTGGCTCTCGACCGCGCTTATCGTCGGCTTTGGCGCATTGACGATCCTGTTCGGCGATCCGCGCTTTGTGCAATTGAAGCCGACGATCATTTACAGCGTCTTTGGTATTGCCTTGCTCGCAGGCTTTTTCGCGGGCCGCGCGCTTTTGAAAGTGCTGCTCGAAGCCGCGTTTGAAGGGCTGTCTGAAGAAGGCTGGCTCAAACTCAGTCGCAATTGGGGTGTG
>JBCBOW010000081.1:0-7222 GCA_039821045.1 Pseudomonadota bacterium | reverse complement strand
CGCCGCTGCCGCGCGGCGCAGCTTGCGCTCGGTAATCTGCTCAAAAGTCGCCGTGGGGCGGGCCACGCCCTCGACGCGAGGAAGGGCGACGCTAGCGACTGAATCCAGCCCATGAATGCGCACCACCTCTTCAACGAGATCGGCGGGCCCTTCGATATCATGGCGCCGCAACGGGCACGTGACTTGCCAATCGTCAGAGACGGCGAAGTCGAGCGCATGCAAGATCCGTCGCTGCTCTTCGAATGGCACGTCGACCCCGCCCAGCCGCGCGGTGAGGCCGGGATCGAAGGCGAGCACCTTTGGCTCGGATGGAGGTGAGCCCGCCTTGATGACCTCAGTGGCGCTGCCACCAGCCAGCTCGACGATAAGCCCGGTGAGCAGATCAAGGCCCTCTTCAAGAAAAGCAGGATCAACGCCGCGCTCAAACCGAGTGCGCGCGTCCGAAGCCAGGCCCAGCTTGCGCCCGGTGACCCCTATGCGCGGCGGATCAAAATAGGCGATCTCCAACAGCACATCGGTGGTCGTATCGCTCACCCCTGAGTCTTCACCGCCCATAATACCTGCGATATCATGCACTTGGCGATCATCGGCGATAACCACCATGCTCTCATCAAGCGTGTAGGTCTTTTCGTTGAGCGCGAGGACTTGCTCGCCTGGCTTTGCACGCCGCGCGATCACTGCACCTTCTAGCCTGGCCAGATCATAAGCGTGCGCCGGGCGCCCAAAGGCGAGCATGAGATAATTGGTCAGGTCGACCAGCAAAGAGATCGGACGCTGGCCCGCGCTCTTGAGTCGCTGCTGCAGCCAGTCAGGCGAAGGACCATTCTTCACGCCTTTGATAACGCGCCCATAGAACGCGGGGCAGCCTTCCGGATCGTCGGTGCGGATTTCGACGGGGCAAGCACCCTCGATTGCAAACTTGGGAAAGGCGATCGGCTTGAGTGTCCCCAGGCCCGCCGCCGCGAGGTCGCGTGCGATGCCGTAGACGCCCATGCAGTCTGGCCGGTTGGGCGTGATCGCGACATCGATAATGGGCGAAGAGCCTTGATAGTCAGCAAAGCTGTGTCCGATGCTCGCATCGTCCGGCAGCTCGATAATGCCGTCATGATCTTCGCCGAGCTCCAATTCGCGCGCTGAACACATCATGCCCGTGCTCTCGACACCGCGAATGGCAGCCTTGCGCAATTCCATGCCGTTCGAGGGCACGACAGCGCCGGGCAGGCCCAGCACACCCTTCATCCCCGCACGCGCATTGGGCGCACCGCACACAACTTGGATCGGATCGCCCTCTCCGGTGTCGACCTTCAGCACTTGCAGCTTGTCTGCGTCCGGATGCTTCTCAGCTGACAAGACATGGGCCACCTTGAAACCCGCAAGCGTCTCTGCAGGGTCTTCCACGCCCTCCACCTCAAGGCCAATCGCGTTGAGCGCCTCAGTGATTTCAGAGAGGGTCGCGTGCGTATCAAGGTGGTCTTTGAGCCAGGTGGTCGAAAACTTCATGGTGCCACTCCCACACCGGCAGAGAGCGTCGGCTGATCCACTGCGCCAAAGCCATAATGGGCGAGCCAGCGCGGGTCGCCGTCAAAGAAGGCGCGCAGATCATTCATCCCGTATTTCAGCATCGCAAGGCGGTCGATCCCTAGGCCAAAGGCAAAGCCCTGAAACTGGTCCGGATCGATCTCAGCAAATTCGAGCACGCGGCGATTGACCATGCCGCTGCCGCCAAGCTCCATCCAGTCGTGTCCTTCATCATCGCCATGTCCGCCTACGACCCTACGATTGCCTTCGTTCGAATAGCCGACATCGACTTCAACGGATGGCTCAGTGAAGGGGAAATAGGACGGTCGCAGGCGCAGCACGATATCCTCGCGCTCGAAGAACGCTTTGAAGAAGGTCTCGAGTGTCCATTTGAGGTGGCCCAGATGAATATCGCGGTCGATGACAAGCCCTTCGACCTGATGGAACATCGGCGTATGTGTAGCATCGCTATCCGAGCGATAGACCCGGCCCGGTGCTATGAGTCGGATCGGCGCGCCTTGGTCTTTCATCGAGCGGATTTGAACTGGCGAAGTGTGGGTCCGAAGCAGCATCTCGCCGCCGTGCTCAGACTTGTCCGGGAAATAAAACGTATCATGCATCGCGCGCGCAGGATGGCTTTCATCCATGTTGAGCGCTGTAAAGTTATGCCAATCGTCTTCGATCTCAGGCCCGGTTGCGACCGTAAAGCCAAGATCAGCGAAGATCTCAGCGAGCTCATCCATAACCTGGCTAACCGGATGGACTGAACCACGCACAGAGGCAGGGGCGGGCAGCGTCAGGTCGATCATCTCGCGCGCAAGTTGCGCTTCCAGCGCGGCGGCTTCCAAAGCGGCTTTCGCTGCCTCAATCGCACTCGCAATCTCGGCGCGAACCGCTTGGATCGCGGGCGCAGCTTCCTGGCGCTCTTCTGGCGACATCTGCCCCAAAGTCTTGAGAGCAAGGCTTACCCAGCCCTTTTTGCCAAGCGCAGACAGGCGCTGTTCTTCCAGCGCTTCCAAACTGTCTGCGGCAGCGATCGCATTGAGCGCTTCATCTTTTTGTAGTGTCAGCTCTGTCATCGGCCCAGCGCGCTAGCGCCTTCCGCAGCGCATTGCAAAGCGCGTTTGCTTTAGCTTTGGGAGTGTCCTTCGTGTGGTTGATGCAAGCCTTGAAGCGCTTCGCCAGCGATCTCCATGCGCGCCCGCGCAGCCGCGATGAGCATGGGCTTTTCCAATCGCGCATAAGTGCTCGGCGGCATCCCCATGAAACGTTTGAAATCGCGAACAAAATGGGACTGATCGTGATACTGATAGTCGAGCGCATTTAGCCACTTCATCGATGGGTCGAGCATGAACTTGGCAAGGCTGCGTAAGAAGCGCTGTCGTCGCAGCAAGAGTTTGGGCGGAAAACCGAATGCTTGTCGCGACAAGCGTTCGAGCGAGCGAAGGTTCATTCCAACATGGTCAGCGAGTTGATTGGCAGTCGAGATATCGGGATCAACAAGGCCTTCGTTTATCGCCATGATCGCATCGGCATGGCGCACTTCACGATCGAGCAATGCGAGGAAAAATGCGTCCATCTCGGCGACCTCAGCGGCGAAGCTATCCCCCGGTGCGCTCAACCTTTGCGCAAGCCGGCGCAGATGAGCAAAGGCATCGTTCGAAGCGCCATCAACGATGCTGTCTGCATAGTCGCCCGCTGTCACTCCAACAAACTTGGCCCAGCCCAGAGGCATTAAGCCAACGCCCCAGTTTCGCCCCCCTTTGACCACACGAAAGCGGATCGGAAGGCTTGTCGGACCGGTCACAGCAAAGGTGGGAGAAGGCTCGAGCGGTGCATCCGGTCCAACAGCGGCGAGGGAAAAACCGGGGTCCATAAAGCGCAGATTGGGCCACTCTGGATGGAAGTAATCCTCCAGATAAGGCTCGCTCGGCACCGGGCGCACTATCGTCTGGTAATAGGTCGTCACATACGGGGCGAGCTTAGCGCTTGGCAGCGCGAAGCGTATCGTGATCCCGTTTTCAGCTTGAGCGTACATGAGAAGCGAGATTCCCTCGGCGTTACACAATGATCGCGCCAGATATCGCGAGCATCAGCTGTCTGTGCCGATCAAGGGCACGGCGTCAACACACCCAATTCCAAAGCCTCAGGTCGGGCCACATTCCGCGCACCGATCAGGACGATCGAGAGTTTGCGCAGCGCTTCCCCAAACGCGGGCGCGGGCCTCCATGAAGCTCGTCAAGATCGGGTGCTCGATCGCCGCATATTCGCTCGGAAGCATGGTCATGAACTCCGCGAACTCCCGCGTGAACTGCGCCTGATCGTGGTAGGCTTCGTCCATAGCTTCAGTCCAGCGCTTGCCTTGGTGGAGCATAAAGCTGGAAAGGCTGCGCATGAAACGTTGGCGGCGCATCAGGAGCTTTGGAGTGAAACCGAAATGACGGCGGCAAACCCGCTCCAAAGTGCGAATGCTCATCCCTGCGCGGTCCGCCAGATCAGCAACTGATGTGCACTCCACATCGACCAGCGCGCTGTGCACGCGGCCTATCTTGGCTTCGTCGCGATGGGGGCGCATGAACTGCCCCATCCTATCGATGATGTGCGCCAATTGCTGCTCAAGTGGGATTTGAGGATCAGTGAGCACCTCGCTCATGGCATCAAACTTTGCAAAAGCTGCGTGCTTTGCGCCGTCGCCAACGAAATTCGCCAAGTCAAAGGCATCGTCGCTGAAAAACCGCGCCCAGCCGAGCGGCAGGAAGCCGATGCCCCACATTTTTGAAGACCCAAGCTCGAAGCGACAAGGGCGCGAGCTCGCGCCTGTAGCCACGAAGCGCGCACCGTTCACCTTTTCATGTTCGACACAAGCCGCAGGCATTGCGCCTGCAAAGAAGCGAATATTGGCCCATTCAGGTTGCAGGTAATCAATGACCGTCGAGCCACTCGGGCATTCAGGATCAATGTCCAGGGTCAAATGGTAGAAGGAGGTGAAGCACCCGTCGAATTCGCTTGGTGGTGCGAAGAATTGGCTGCGCACAAGTGTCGATGCACGAGCCTCGCTCGCGTTGCTGCTGTGTACCCCCATGCCTTGTCCTTTGCCCGATCTGACGGGTTCCTACAAGGGGAATGGCGGTTTTGTACAAATTGGCATGCTATCTAGACAGCGAAAAGGGAGCAGTCCGCTCGTACGGATTGCCCCCTTTTCTATATCCACTGCATTGGCTGGTCCGAGAACGGCCAGCGCTTGCGCTCATGCTTATCAGCTTAGGCTGCGGGAAGCGCTTCTTTCGCCTGCACGATGATCGCTTTGAAAGCGGCTTCTTCGTTCATCGCAAGATCGGCCATGACTTTGCGATCAAGCTCGATCCCCGCCAGCTTCACGCCGTGCATGAACTGCGAATAGGTCAGGCCCTCGGTGCGCACGGCCGCGTTGATACGCTGAATCCAAAGCGCGCGAAAATTGCGCTTCTTCACCTTGCGGTCACGGTAGGCGTATTGGCCGGCCTTCTCTACCGCCTGACGGGCGATGCGGATGGTGTTCTTGCGGCGGCCGCGATAGCCCTTGGCTTCGTCGAGGATCCGCTTGTGCTTGGCGCGCGTGGTCACGCCGCGTTTGATGCGAGGCATATCTCTATCTCCTTGTCAGATCAGTCGAGGCCGTAAGGCGCCCACTTTTTGATCGTCTTGGTGTCGGCTTCCGAGATCACATCGGTGCCGCGGTTCTGGCGGATATACTTCGCGTTGTGGCTGATCAGACGGTGACGCTTGCCTGCGACACCATGCTTGACCTTGCCTGTGGCGGTGATTTTGAAGCGCTTCTTCACACCGCTCTTGGTCTTCAGTTTGGGCATTTTCATCTCCTTTTGAGAGACACGTCCTTGATTGGTTTCGTGTCTGAGGAGACACGGGGGACCAGCCCTGGCAGCCCTTGTCGCCAGGCCGGACTCGTGAATTCCGTGTCGTGAAGAGCGCGCACATACAATTTTTGGCCCGCAATGCAAGCGCTTTGGCGTTCACTCGCGCGCAAGCAGTGCTGCAATCCTCGCCTCCGCACCGCATGATCGCAGCATCTGGGCAAAGTTCTCATGCGTTGCCTTGTGATCCCAATGCAGGCGATCCGCATGTCTGAGGATTGCAAGCGGGGTGCGCGCCCAGACCTTTGCAACGAGATTGCCGGGCGTCATCATGATTCGATCGCGCGTTCCGACAACTGCGATCCAGTCGCAAGCCAAACCTTGATACGCAACGGCGCTTCGCACAGGAAGACGCGGTCGACCGACAGGATCAACCGTGACCAGCAGCGCCAGCGGAAGCGAACGGCGCTTTGCCCATTGCGCCGCCTTGATCGCTGTCACAGCGCCCCAGCTATGGCCAACGAGAATGACCGGGCGGCCCGCTCCATGGATTAATCGCATCAGCCGCCGGATCGCGCGCATGCTGAAATGGCGGGCAAAGTTTTGATGCTGTGGCGTGCGGCGACGGTAGGATCGCATTGTGGTCGAGATCATATAGCCCTCGCCCCCGCCGCCGATAAAGATCGGCGCATCAAGCCGAAAATCGTTGCGCGACAAAAATCGCTGGTCTGCATCGGAAAGCGTGCTCGGCATGGATTGATGTAAGCGCAGTTTTCGCTCGGCTTAAAGCCCCGATTTAGCGCAAAGAAATCGGCGAGCGCCCGGTCTCATCCAGCCAGCGGACAAAATCGCCATGCGCGATAAGCTGAGCGCCTGCGGGCAGATCAGCGGTCCAAACATAGGCCTGCGCAGTGGTCTCGCCATAGCCGTCCCACCCATCGACCGGCACATCGACACGCGCATAATCCGCGCCTTCGAAGGCGTCGATCGCGGCAATGTCAACATCGCCCGCCTCATGCAAAGTCCCCACAACCGAGGTCGCATAGCGTGCCTGTGTGAGGATGAGCGCGGGATACCAGCCTGTCTGGTCAGGAATGGCGTAAAGCGCACCGGTGGTGGTTGCGGGCGCGCCTAGGCCAAGCCCGGCAAGGAAAGGCCAATCGCCCACCCCTTCGCGCAGGACGCCGTAGAAGAAAAGGTGGTTGGTCAAAGAGCCAACGTCTCCCCAACCAATTCCTCGCTCATCTCCCACAAACGCTTTGCCACACCTTCATCCAGCGCGCGCCGGTCGATGTCGCTGTCGCCCACGGGGCCGCGCATGTCGAAAAAGCCCGTGGGCCCGTAATAGCCGCCGGAGACCGCGCGTTCATCGGCGGCGGCGAGCGTCGTGGGCCAGGCGCCTTTGACCTGGTTCTGCCCCAGAACGTTCGAGCTGATTACCTGGCCCACACGCATCAGGGGGTTCGCGGTTTTGGAAAAGAGCGGGGTTGTTGAATAGCCCGGATGGCAGGCAGCAGATTTGATCTTCGACCCGGCCGCCTCAAGCCTGCGGTGCAATTCGAGAGCAAAGACCAGATTGGCAAGCTTGGAGCGGGCATAGGAGCGGGTGGGATGATAGCCGCGCTCCATCATCAGATTGCCCAGATCAAGCTGCGCAAATTTATGGGCGATGCTCGCAACGGTCACGACGCGTCCGCCGCGCCCATCGACCTGAGGCATCATCAGCGCGGTCCACAGGAAATGCCCCAGATGATTGGTGCCGAGCTGCATCTCGAAGCCGTCTTTGGTTGTCGATTTGGGGGTGTCCATGACGCCGGCATTGTTGATCAGGCCATAGATTGCGCCAAACCGCT
>JBCBOW010000080.1:0-7260 GCA_039821045.1 Pseudomonadota bacterium | reverse complement strand
CTGGCGAAGCGATTGCCAAGCTTGAAAACCGTGAAGCGGTGGGCAAGCTGGTGGTGACGATGGACTGATCAGCGCTTGCCGCTAATAGCGTGCGGCATTAGTTTGAGCGCACAGTTTTCCGGAGGGAATGATGACCGATTTCAAAGACCGCGAACGCGCGGAAGAAGCCAAATTCGCGTTGGACGGGGAGACCGCTTTCAAAGTCGCCGCGCGCCGTAACCGTCTGCTGGGCGAATGGGCCGCGGGCCTTATGAACCTGACAACCGAAGAAACCGACGCTTACAAGAAATCGGTCGTCCAGGCTGACTTTGAAGAAGCGGGCGATGAAGACGTTATACGCAAGCTGCTCGGCGATTTGACCTCGGCAGAAACCAACGTGAGCGAAGCCGACATCCGCGCCAAGCTTGAGGAAATGTCAATTGAGGCCAAGCGCCAATTGATGAGCGAAAGCTAAGCAAGCGCGAAGGGATCTCACGCCATGCCGATGAAAGGCGAAGACATCATCGCAGCGATCGAAGCCGAGCTGCCCGGCGCAGTGGTCGAGCTTACCGATCTCGCCGGTGATAACGACCATTGGGCCGCAAAGGTCACAGCGCCGCAATTTGCAGGCAAGAACCGCGTCCAGCAACACAAGATGGTCTACGCTGCGTTTGGCGAGAAAATGGGTGGTGAGCTGCACGCCTTGCAAGTCACCACCGTGGTTCCCACGTAAACACCAAGCGTATTTCTCCAAACAACCAAAGGCCCCGCACCATGGCTGACATCAACGAAAAGATTGGCTCGCTCGTCGGCGACAATGACGTCGTCCTTTTCATGAAGGGCACTCCCCTCTTCCCGCAATGCGGCTTTTCCAGCCGCGCTGTCGCGATCCTCGATCATTGCGGCGTTGAGTATGAGAGCGTCGACGTGCTGCAGGACATGGAAATCCGCCAGGGCATCAAGACCTACTCAGACTGGCCGACCATCCCGCAGCTCTACGTTAAAGGCGAATTTGTCGGCGGATCGGACATCATGATGGAAATGTTTGAAGCGGGCGAATTGAAGCAGCTGCTTGACGAAAACGGCGTCGCCAAAGCCGAAAGCTGACAGGGCGCGCGTTCGCGCTCGGCCGTTGGGATCAGCGCTGTTTCGCTCAAGATGCGCGGTAAGCTGATCTAGTCGGCGCACCGCAGCGTCTCCCATGCTCAACTCAGAAAAGCCCTTCGCCAAAAACAAAGAAGCCGCTCTGCGGACCAGGCAGAGCGGCTCCTTGTTTCGGGGAGGCAAAACCAGAGACCAGGAAAGCTCTGCCTCGTTTTGAAGACCACGTGGGCTGCCCTACATGATGCAGAGGCCGTGCCAAAACTGAAAATTGGCGCAAATCCAGTGCACACAGTGGTTAACGCCGCTGCAGGACTTTCGCTTATGTAAAGCGATCCGACACCACCTGTCGCCAGAGCGCTTGGCAAGGACGCCCTGAACCGCCATCAGACGTGCATGGCTTCTGACTCGTCCCAATCCGCGCCCAGCTCTGAGGGCATTCCCGCTGCAACCATCATTATCTTTCGCCGGTGTCCGGATGGTGGCCCTGCGCAAGTCTTGATGACAGTGCGCTCGCGCAACATGACCTTTGCCGGCGGTATGGCGGTGTTTCCAGGCGGGCGGGTGGATCCGGCAGATTATGCTTTGGCTGAGACTGTGATTGCGAGCGGCGGTGTTGCCCTGCCCCTCGATGAGGCCGCGCATCAGGTCGCTGCGATCCGCGAGACGCTTGAAGAGACCGGCCTCGCCCTCGGCTTTACCGGGGCGATCACCGCTGAGAGCGCAGCCGCTGCGCGCGACGTGTTGGATAAGGAAGGCGCGCTTGCACCGGTGCTTGATCAATTTGGCTGGCAGCTTGATTTTGATGCGATCACGCCCTTTGCCCGCTGGTTTCCGCGCAACGAAAAGCTCTCGCGGATCTATGACACGCGCTTCTATCTCGCCGATCTGGGCACGGGCGATGTGGCGATATCGGCCGACAATTCAGAAAACACCAACCTGTTTTGGACCAGCGCACAAGGGGCGCTCGACATGGCGGCGCGCGAGGAGATCAAGCTGATCTTCCCGACCCGCCGAAATCTGGAGCGTTTGGCGCTGTTTTCAAGCTTTGCAGAAGCGCGCGCGCAGGCGCTGGCGATCCCGGTCAAAACGATTGTCCCGCAAATCGACACAAGCGAGGGAAAGCCGACGTTGACGATCCTGGAGGATGCAGGCTACCCGGTCACCTCGGAGCTGCTGGAAACAGCCTCTCGCGGATAGACTGCCGCCTTAGCGTCAATCATCGCAGGCGATCGCCCGCGCGGCGGTTGTTTTCGCGAAAGTTCACCACGCGAAAGCCGCGCTCGGCCATTTCCTTGCGGTAATCATACTTCGCATCAGCCACTTCGCGGCGATATTCCTCGCGCGCATCGACCCGGTCTTCAAGATCGGTCGCACGGCGCAAATCGCTTCGCAGCTCGCGCTTGGCTTCGCTGATGTCGGTTTCGTAGTCGATCCACCATTTGTTGGTGAAGTTGTTCGGCGCTATCGGCAGCGCGCGGTCACGATCGCGCTCAACAATGATCGGATGGCCTCCGGCAAAAGCCGGCGCGGCGCAGGCAGCGGCTGCGATGGCGAGAATGGCGGCTTTGGGAAAACGATTCATCAAACACCTCCTTTTGTGGTCACCGCGCATTTGTGCGTGGTCGGAGATGAATGATGGCAAACTGAGTGCGTCAGATTAGCTCAAAACACACGAAGCGTTGCTCTGCATCGACAAACCGTTTACACGTGTAATTTATGGCAAGATGCCCGCTTTGGCCCGGTCGCCAGCGCGAAATATGAGCGTCTCGACATTGGTTCCATCGCCCAGATTGACCCGGTTTTCCTGCCGCACCCAAACGTCTGTGAGGATCTGAGAGCGCACGGTGAGCTGCGCGCCTGGCCCCGGCGAAGACGCCTCCTGATAGATCAGCAAGGAGCCGCCTTCGATCTCGCTTCCCAGCAAGGTGAGCGGCACATTGTCGCCGCGCACGGTCAACTCAAAGCGCTCAGCGACATAGCGCGCAAAGGCGCGGCGGCTTTCGTTATCCGCAAGGATATCAGCCCCCTTCGCGCCTTTCGATTTAAGCGCATGCTCGGCATCGTGAATCGGCACCTGATGCACCACTTCGAGCATGCCCGTGCGCGGATTATGCGACAGGATCGAGATGGCGGTTTTCTGCTGATGCGCGGCCACCGGAGCCGCCAAGGCGGCTCCGATCAGCAGCACAGCAGCGGCCAGAAAACGGGCGATCATTCCTCGCCGCTCTCCTCATCCTTTTCATCCTTGACCAGGACTTCCGCCATCAGATCGCGGCCCGTACGCGAGCTGGGATCGGGGCGTTTGAAGGTTTCAACGCGGCTGTCGATGATGCGACGCGGATAATAGTTATTTTCGATATCCGCATCGGCCGTCTCCCAATTGGGATCGAGCACGACTTCGGTAAGCTGCTTCTCCTTCGGGAAAACCAGCAGCTTGGAGACATTGCGCGCGTTGCGACGCCAGATTTCCGCCGGGATGTACATACGTTCGGTCGAACCATCAGCGAAAGTGAGCCCGAGGATAATCGGCATCACCAAGCCGCCCTTGTTGGAAAAGCTCAACACATAGTAATTGTTGTCTTCTTCCACAGCGCGATCAAACACGCGGCGCTCCCAATCCTCGAGCCCTTCGAGGAAGCTTTCATACTTCTTGGTGTCCTTGGGCGTGACAGTGAACTGATCGTTCTCGTCATAGAAATCCGTGACGCCCGGATTTTCGAGAACCCAGATCGGCAGACCCTGCTCGCGGTTCAGCCGCACGCCGACCTTCTCCGGCTCATCAGCAAGCTCCTGGCGTCGGCGCGCCAGATCGATATCGGGGTTCTTGGTGTCCAAACGCAGGCGATGGATCGTATCAAGCGAGATATCGACATGATCGGTGGTATAGAACCAGCCGCGCCAGAACCAATCGAGATCAGTGCCCGAGGCCTCTTCCATAGTGCGGAAGAAATCGGTGGGGGTCGGGCGTTTGAATTTCCACCGGCGCGCATATTCCTTGAGCGCAAAGTCAAACCGTTCGCGGCCAAGGATCGTGTCGCGCAGGATGTGATAGGCAGCTGACGGCTTGCCATAAGCGTTGGGCCCAAGGTTCAGCACACTGTCGGACTGCGTCATGATCGGGACCTGATTGGTCGAAGTCATGTACGGGATCAGATCGCGCGGCAGGCTGCGCGTCCAGGGCATGTCCGGATCCCACTCATAGCCTGCAACGCTATCGAGGAAGGAGTTGATGCCCTCATCCATCCACGTCCATTGCCGCTCATCGGAATTGACCGTCATCGGGAAGTAGATGTGGCCGATCTCGTGAATGACGACCCCGACGAGGAAGACCTTCTCGCTTTCCGAATAAGTCCGCGAGCCATCGTCGTTGAGATTGGTGCGCGGTCCGTTGAAAGTGATCATCGGGTATTCCATCCCGCCGACCGGACCGTTGACGCTTTGCGCGGTGGGATAGGGATAATCGAAGCTGAAGCGCGAATAGACCTTCATCGTGTGAACCACGGCCGCGGTCGAATATTTCTGCCAAAGCTCCCCGCCCTCCTTGGGGTAGAAAGACATGGCCATCACGGTTGAATTGGCCGCGCCCGGCTGTTTGTGCCCTTGCGCATCCCAGGCAAACTTGCGGCTCGTCGCCCAGGCAAAATCACGCACATTTTGTGCGGTGAACCGCCAGCTCTTGGTGCCTGTCGGATTGGAAGCTTCGTTCGCTTCGGCTTCTTCCGGAGCGACGATGAAGACCGGCGCATCCGCATTGCGCGCTGTGGCCAGGCGCTGGCGCTGCGTCGCGGTGAGCACAGCGGAAGGGTTCCCGAGAACGCCGGTCGAAGAGACGATGTGATCGTTGGGGACCGTCATCGTCACATCATAATTGCCAAACTCGAGCGTGAATTCGCCGCGACCAAGGAATTCCTTATTATGCCAGCCCTCGTAATCCGAATAGGCAACGAGGCGCGGAAACCACTGCGCGAACAGGAAGATATCATTGCCGCCCTCGCGCGGATCATCAGGGAAATGCTCATACCCTGAGCGCGCGTAGATCGTGTTTTCCTCAACGATGTTGAACCCGTAATCCATCGCGAAGCTGACGCTTTGCCCGGGGCGAAGAGGCGTTGGCAGATCAATCCGCATCAGCGTGCCGACGATCGTGTAGTCAAGATTGCGCCCGCCTGAGACAACGCGCGTGATATCATAGCCATAGGTGTTATCGGCCATAGCCTGCTGGCGGCGCAGCTCTTCAAGGCTGAGCTTGGCTGGCGCGTTGCCCCGCGCCGCGCTTACCGAAGGACCGCGACGGCCGGGCCCGCCAAAAGTGTTGGTCAGCTCCGCCATCGAATCTTTCTTGAAGATGTTCTGATCGAGCTGGAGCCATATCCACGGCAGGCTGTCGGGCGAATTGTTTTTGTAGGTGATCGTCATACGCGCGGTCAGGCGGCGCGCATCTTCGTCAAGCGTTGCGTTGATCCGATAGTCCGCCTGTTGCTGCCAATATTGATGTCCCGGTGCGCCGCTCGCGTTACGGTAAACGTTGGGGTCCGCCAGAACTTCATCCAATTGGCGAAACTTGTCTTCGAAGCTCCCCTTGGTTTGCTGAATGCCCTGAGCAAGAGCGGGGAATGCAAATAGCAGCGCGGCAAAAAACGCGATCAGTCGCAAGGGGTATGTCCTTCGAAAACTAAAACAAACACAGCCAACGATACGGCGTATCAATCCGAGCGTTCCTAGGAGTGTTTCCAAGCTGGTGCAATTGGGTATGCGAGCGTTGCGCAGATGCCACATAGGTTAGCAAGAAAGTGGCACCCTGAAGGAGAGTCACCTCGAACTCGAAGAGTTTGCAAGGCCGCCCGGCCGCACGCACGCGCCCCGCAGCGTAGCGGAGGGAATAGCGCCGAGGACAGACAAGAATGGCGCGCCCTGTAGGACTCGAACCTACTACCTCAAGATTAGAAGTCTCGCGCTCTATCCAGATGAGCTAAGGGCGCGCGCTGACCGGGCCAATAGCGTGGCTTTGCCTTGCATTCAAATACGGCTAGAGCGCGCGGCGATGGAAAAGACAGATCCCGCCGCCGCTTTTGATCGAGACCCTGATGATGGCATCCAAGCGACCAGCCATGCGCCGGTGAGCTTTCGCTATTATGAGTTTGTGATGGCAGCCTTCGTCACGATCCTGCTGCTCTCCAACCTGATCGGCGCCTCCAAGCCCACCTATATCACGTTGCCCGGCGGCGAGCAGTGGATCTATGGCGCAGGCGTTTTGTTCTTCCCGGTCAGCTATGTGATCGGCGATATCCTCACTGAGGTTTATGGCTATGATCGCGCGCGCCGCGTGATTTGGACGGGGTTTGCAGCGCTCGCCTTCATGGCCTTCATGGCCTGGGTCGTGGTCAGCCTGCCCCCCGCAGATGGCTGGCCCTATCAGTCTGATTATGAGAATGTTTTTGGCAATTCATGGCGCATCGTGATCGCTTCGATCGTCGCCTTCTGGGCGGGCGAATTTGCCAATTCGATCGTGATGGCGAAGATGAAAGTGTGGACCCAAGGGCGCGCGCTCTGGACCCGCACGATCGGCTCCACCGTGGTGGGTCAGGGGCTCGACAGCCTCATCTTTTACCCGCTTGCCTTTTGGGCAATTCCTGGCTGGCCGGTCGAAGTGCTGCTCCAGGTGATGATTTCGCAATGGGTGATCAAAGTGGTCTGGGAAGCAGTCCTGACCCCGGTGACTTACGTGGTGGTCAATCGGTTGAAGGCGGCCGAGGGCGTGGACCTGTTTGATACAGACACGAATTTCTCGCCCTTTTCTGGCGGGGCGAAGGAAGCGTAAGGATCGGCTTACGCGTCCGCGTGGAGCGAATCATCCTCGACAATCTCGACCCGGTAGCTGGTGCCAATGCGCCCCGAGAGCAGCTTCATGTCTTTCTCGACGGGCACACCGAACAGCGCTTCATGACTGCGGGCAAGGCGCAAGACCAGCTCATCGCCATCTCGCAGCAAGCGGCTGACTTGCAACGAGCGCCTTGAGCGCCCACCCAGCCGCCGCGCGAGGCGCACCGCCAGCCCCCAGCAGATCGCCTCTTCGAGCGCTTCTCGGCTTGCAAGCGCTTGCACTTCGGGCGGCAGATCGAGCTCATTGCCATTTGCAGCGATTGCTGCGCCCAGCATGGCGCGCTCTGCGCTGTCGAT
>JBCBOW010000079.1:0-7302 GCA_039821045.1 Pseudomonadota bacterium | reverse complement strand
CATCAAGACCGCCCGTCTTGACGAGGATGGCAATGTGTTCGGACCCGTGATGCTGATCGTTGAAATGGGCGAAAAACTTGCCCGATTTTTCAGAGCCCACGCGAAATCCGGGAGATCCATGACTGTCGCGCGAATGCGCTTCGGGCAGCGCCAGCGCCAACTGGGCAACGCGCGCATAAAGATGCTCGGGGCTTGACCAGCGTGAGACGTAATCGGCCACCGCGCGCGGATAGAGCTGGTGCTCGGCCAGCTTCACCCGCTCTGCAAGGCTCTCAGCCGTATCGTCCGGTGCAATCGCGACCCGCGCCTGTGCGAGCACTTCGCCTGCATCAAGCTCGCTGGTGACGACATGGACGCTGGCCCCGGCATGGCTATCTCCCGCAGCGAGCGCGCGCGCATAGGTGTCGAGCCCCTTGTATTTGGGCAGCAGCGAGGGATGAATGTTGACGATGCGCCCCTGCCAGCGCTCAACGAAGCTCTCGGACAAGATGCGCATGTATCCGGCGAGCACGATGGTGCGGGCGCCCGATGCGACAACAGCGGCCTCCATCGCGGCATCGTGCTCCTCGCGGGTCTTGCCTTTATGCGAATGCACAAAAGTCGCGATCCCTTCGTTCTGCGCCAGCGCGAGCCCGGCCGCATCCGCGCGATTGCTCGCTACGAGGACAATTTCGTAAGGGGTGCCCTCAAGTCGGCTGGCGAACAGCAAGGCTGCCATATTGGTGCCATTGCCAGAGATAAAAACTGCGATCGGCTCGCGGTTTTGAGTTGCGGGATCAGGCATCGTGCGTGATCTCCCAATCCTCCTTCGCTGACCAAAGTCCACGCGGGCCCTGGATCATACACCCGCGCTTGCCGTCCCAGATCTTGCCGAGCATGTAGACCGTCTCGCCAAGCTCTTGCAGCTGTGCGATGACTTCGTGATAGCGGTTGATGTCAGCGGCGAGCACCATGCCAATGCCGCAATTAAAGGTGCGGGCCATCTCGGCTGGCTCGATCGTGCCTTGGGTCTGCAAGAATTGCATCAGCGCAGGTTGGGGCCAAGATTCAACGTCGATCCGGGCTTGCGCCCCTTCCGGCAGGATACGCGGGATGTTCTCGAGCAAACCACCACCAGTGATATGGGCCATCCCGTTGATCAAGCCCGCCCGGACAAGCGGCAAAAGGGCTTTGACGTAAATTCGCGTTGGCTCGATCAGCGCGTCGATAAGTGTGCGATCAGGATCAAACGGAGCTGGGCGATTGAGCTTCCACCCACGATCTTCAGCCAGGCGGCGCACGAGCGAATAGCCGTTGGAATGGACACCTGATGAAGCCACACCGAGCAGCATATCGCCCGGCTTCACTCGATCAGGGGTCAATTGTTCGCCGCGCTCGACAGCGCCAACGCAAAATCCGGCGAGATCATAGTCGCCGGGCGCATACATGCCGGGCATTTCAGCCGTCTCGCCCCCGATGAGCGCGCATCGGGCCTCTTTGCACCCCTCGGCAATGCCCGCCACAACGCGCTCAGCGATCCCGTTTTCAAGCTTGCCGGTTGCAAAATAGTCGAGGAAAAACAGCGGCTCGGCGCCCTGAACGATCAGATCGTTGACGCACATGGCGACGAGATCAATGCCGACGCTATCGTGTCTGTCATGCTCAATCGCGAGTTTCAGCTTGGTGCCAACGCCATCATTTGCCGCGACAAGCAAGGGGTCTGAGTATCCGGCCGCGCGCGGATCGAAGAAGCCTCCAAAGCCGCCCAGTTCGCTGGTTGCGCCAAGCCTTGCGGTTGCCTTAGCAAGCGGTGCGATTGCGCGCACCAGTGCATTGCCCGCTTCGATCGATACACCTGCTTGGCTGTAGGTGTAGCCCTCGGGCGCGTTCTCATCCTTGGAATTGGATGCATTGCCGGGTTTGTCGCTTGCCATCATCCCCCACGCCTTACCGTTTCGCGCTTGGAATTCCACTCGCCATTAGGCAATAGGCGATGGATTTTCCCATGCTCGCGCTTCCATTGTCCTTCAGCCCGGTTTCCGTGACGCTCGTGCGAGCCGCTCTTTGGCGCCGTTTGACGGCTTTTACGCTGGTGTTGGCTCTGCTGGGCGGAGCTTATGTGCTCGCTCTGGCTCAGGTAACAGGGGATCGCGGCATCGCGCCCACCGCTTCCAGCTCCGATATCATCGAAAACGGTATTGAGGTTGATGTGACCGCGAAGAGCGGGGAGGAAGCGCGCGAGGAGGCATGGCGCGATGCGCAGCGGGAGGCATGGAAACGTGCAGGCGGTCCTGCCATTTCGGATGGACAGCTAGCCGGGCTCGTCTCTGCGATCGTGATCCAGAAGGAGCAGCTCGGTCCCAAACGCTACATCGCGACGCTCGGTGTTATCTTTGATCGCCAACGCGCGGCGCGCTACCTCGGCGGTGCCACGACAGCGCGCAGTTCTGCCCCGATGCTCGTCATCCCGGTGTTGGCGAGCGCGGGGACCTACACCGCTTTTGAAGTGCGCAATCCGTGGCAAAGGGCGTGGGCTGAATTTAATCCCGGCACCAGCAGGATCGATTATGTTCGTCCGAGCGGGGCAGGGGGCGATTCCCTGCTGTTGAGCTTTGGCCAGACGGGACGCCGCAGCCGGGCCTGGTGGCGCTCAACGCTTGATCAATATGGTGCTGCTGATGCGCTCATACCGATTGCCAATCTCGAGCATCAGTTTCCAGGTGGGCCAATAACAGGCGATTTCATCGCGCGTTACGGACCTGATAGTGAGGTGTTGGACAGCTTTACACTAAGAGCAAATTCCCCGCGGCAACTGCCTGAAATGTTGAGCCAAGCTGTGGTGCGGATGGATCGGGTTTTCGAACAGGCTCTGGTCGAAGGGAAGCTTCAGCCAGACCCGACACTGCGCGTCGGGGGTTCGGGCGCGATTGATCCGGCGTTGCAGCGGCTGATCGATATTGGACGGGCAATTCAAGCGCAGGAGGCTGCCGCAGCGGAGGCTGCCGCGGCCGGCATAGATGCTTCTGGAACGCCGCGGATCGAAGCGCAGCCGACAGTCACTTCGACCCCGGTTCCAGCTGTTGTGCGAAACATCATTGTCCAGTTTGCATCGCCTGATGCGATGGCCTTTGATGCGGCGCTTTCTGGTGTTCGCGGGACGCCGGGCGTGCGCGCTCTGGCGGTCACGAGCACAGCCATGGGCGGTACATCTGTCATGAGCGTGAGCTTTGGCGGCACGGTCGAAGAGCTTGGCGCGGCTTTGCGGGCGCGCGGCTTCAATGTGAACCAGGGCGCAGGCGCGCTTGCCATCAGCCGCTAAGCGGTGCCTAATGGTGAGCGCGATGGGAGTGCGAGACACATCTGTATTTCAAACAGCGTTGCCGCTTGAGCCGGGCGAGGGCGGGCAACCTATGCGGCTCGTCATTGGCAGTGCCAACGCGAATGCCATCGAGGCGCTGCGCGAACCAAACGCCTGGCCTTTCCACACCGCTGTTTTGACAGGCCCCCCACGTTCGGGAAAATCGCTGATCGGTCGCTGGGCTGCCAGCGCGGGCATCGAAGTCATCGACGGGGCCGACGCGCGCGATGAAACCGCTCTTTTCCACCTATGGAATGCGCGCCAGGCGGGAGGGACAGAGCCCGGCCGGCCGCTCTTGCTTATCGCAGACCATCGCCCCTGGGAGATCGCGTTACCGGATCTGCGATCGCGCCTTGGCGGCTCGCTCCAGCTCGAGATCGGTGATCCGGATGATGAGATGGCCGCGCAATTGATTGAAGCGCATGCAGAGCAGCGACGTGTTGCATTGGGCGAAGGCGCGGCGGACTATCTTGCACCACGGGTGACTCGAAGTTTCGCGGCAATTGAGCAACTTGTGCGCGCGATTGACAGGATCAGCCTTGAACGTCAGGCCCCCGCCACCATGTCCGTGTGGCGCGCTGCGCTTGAAGCGGTTCAGGGGCCAGAGCAGCAAAACCTGCTTTAGGCGCCCAAAGCGCTGCTTATTTGCCTTTGCGGGCAATCGGTGGAAGGGAGTGCGGGCGATGTTTGAAGGTCTGACCCAATATCTGGACTCGATCCGCGCGCGTGATCCTGCGCCACGCTCTCGCTGGGAAATCCTGCTTTATCCGGGCGTATGGGCACTGGGCTTTCATCGCGTCGCGCATTGGCTGTTTGATGCAAAGCTTTTCTTCCTCGCGCGGCTCGTCAATCATATTGCCCGCGTTCTGACAGCGATTGATATTCACCCTGGGGCCAAGATCGGTAAAAACTTCTTCATCGATCATGGCTTTACGGTGATCGGGGAAACCGCTGAGATCGGCAATAATGTGACGATCTACCAATGCGTTACGCTGGGCGGTACGAACCCCACAAACGGCAAAGGCGGCAAGCGTCACCCGACATTGTGCGACAACGTCATCATTGGCTCGGGCGCGCAGATCATCGGCCCGATTGTGGTCGGTGAGCGCGCGCGGGTGGGCGCGAACGCTGTTGTCATGGAAGATGTGCCGGCAGGAGCGACAATGGTTGGCGTCAAGGCGCGTTCGACACTGGTCCCAGCGGAGGAGTGGATCAAGGAATTCATCCCTTACGCAGTGGCGCCTGATTGTGAGGATGCCGAGGGCAATCGCGTCGATTGCATCGAAAAGCTCGAAGGCGAAATCGCGGCCCTGCGCGCCGAAGTGGCTCAGCTGCGCGAGGCATCGCGAGCACCGGCGGCCTCTGAGACCGCGCGGCAGTCAAATCTTGACTTCGAACCCGCTTCAAAGAGCGGAACTGACGATTCATGAGCCATAGCTCTGGGCCGATGAGCGGCATGGGACAGGTCGTCGCCTTTCCAGGACGCTGCGCCGGACAAGTCGGATTTGAACGCGAAGAATTGCAGCGCATCCTTGATCTCTACGGTCGCATGGTGGCCGCAGGCCAATGGCGCGATTATGCGATGGATTTTGGCCGTCAGGCGGCGACATTCGCGGCTTTCCGCCGAGCCGCAGAGCGCCCACAGGCGCGGATCGAAAAGCGACCCTCCCTGCGCAATAAGCAAGGCATGTGGACCCTGTTTGGCGAACACGGACAAGTGCTCAAGCGCGGTCATGAGCTCGTCAATGTGCTCGCGCCGATGGAACGACGCTTGCTTAAAGCGGTGGACGAGGACTGATTAACCGGCGCTTGGCACGCCGTGATCGGTGTTCTCATGAGCCACTGGCAGGCTTGCCCTAACAGTCTCAGGCAAGGCGCTGATAACGCTGCGCCGGATGGGCAGCCAAAAGGCGGACAGGCTCAAAAGAGCAGAGCCTATAACCAGCGCCGTCAGCGCAAAATTCAACTCGACAGCGCCAAACTCGCGGAACAGGAAAGTCAGCGCAAACAGCACATAAGCGAGCGCGGAGACAAGCAAGGCCCGCCTGTCGATGATGAGCGCGAGCAAGCCAAACACGATGTAAACGCCCAGCACGGCGAAAGCTGCGCCAATTTGGATATTGTCGCCCTGGGTCACTCCGATCAACGCGAAGATCGGGTGTGCGATGAGCGGTGCGGCGAGCAAGTGCAGCCAGAAGGCGACATCAGAGCGGCGCGTGGTGCGGTCAAGATCGGATATGTCCCAGCGCATCGCGGCGACAAACACAGCAATCCCGGCGGCCAGCACCGAAAGAAGGAAACCCGGGTTCTCAGGCTCGATCTGGAAGACACCCAAAAAGGCAAGCAATAGGGATACCACCGCAACCCCCGCCGCCGCAGCGACTGTGATCGGCACTTTGAAGCGGCGCCAATGGATGAAGGCAGCGCCCGCTGCGACCAAGCCTGAAATGGTGATCGCCAGCGCCCCGGCTGGGCTGTTGCCGCTCGCGCCCAGGACTGCGCCAAGCCCAAACAGGGTAAAGAACACGCCGCCAACAAAAGCGAGCAGCAGCAAGATCGAAGGCAGCGCCATATGGCGCCGGCGGGTGAAGAACTCGGCAAGAGGCCATGCGGCGACACCCACGAACAGCCCGGCCATCATCATCTGCCAGGCATCGCGCAAGTCGCGCGCGGCGTAATAGGCGTCCCAAAGGCCTTGATCGGTCGCATTGGTTATAAAGTCCGGACGCACCGGCTCAGCCGTGAAGAGGTTTGCCAATGCCTGCCCGATCGCGCCGACTGCCACCAGCAGAATGACAATTCCGATCGCGACGAAGACGTCGTTGAAACTGTTGAGCAGCTTGAAGTCTTCTTCCGAGCTTCGCGGGAGGGCGCGCTGACGGCTGATATGCGCGCGAAAGCTCGCAGCAGCCTCAGCGCTCAAGGCGCCAGCGGCGACGGCGGAATTGATGTCTTCTTCAGAGTACATGGCGAGCCTCTCCTGTATGGAGAGGTAAGGAGGGTGTATTACTAAGTCAATACGCCTCGCGCGCTCTTGCTGGTGCCATGGCCACGACCGCAGCGCCAAGGACAACATCAACGCCAAGGCAAAAGGGTGGGTACCAGTCCGGAAGTCCGGCAGAATGCGCAAAGACCTGATCATAAAGGCCGTGAGCGATGATCAGGACGCCCACGCCGCGCGGCCAATACCTTAAGGCGAAGAGCGAAAGCAGGAGCACCACGGAGGCGAAGGCGCTCTCCATTATTGCCTCGCTCAGCGGGCCAGACGCAAGCCGTGCGCCGACATAAAGGGCGAGGATTATGCCGAGCGCGAAGTGCCCAGCTTGAGCGGCCTTATCTTTGGCGGCCCACCATTGGATTGCAGCGCCGACGCTCGCGAGCGCTGCTCCAAGCGATGCGGGCATGAGGAAGGAGCTTTCCATAACTCCTCGCTCATGCCCAATTAAGTTCGTAATTGCAACCTAGTTGGTTTGGGGCGCCACGCGCGGCAAACGTCAGCGTGTTGGCTTTACCCGCGCGCGCTCGAAGGCCCCGTGCCTGTGACCTTTTGCATCGCGGTCAGGATTGCGCCTGATTGCTCGCTGCCTGATTGCGGGGCTTTGAGGTTGGTGAACGCGCTGATGTCGTCCCAGCGCGCGGCGAAACCCTCGACCGTGCGCTCGCCATCGGGCAGCCAGACCGCATCGTTCATGACGGTCCACGATGAGTGGAACCCGCCAGCGCCCGCGCCAACGATCGCGTTGGTCGGCGCATCTTCGCTGACGAGGAACAGCGCTGCGGGGACCACGTTTTCCGGCGCGAAGAGCTTGAAGGCTTCTTCGGGGAAGAGGTCTTCTGTCATGCGCGTGCCAGCGACCGGCGAAAGCGTGTTGCAACGAATGTTGTACTTTGCGCCTTCGAGCTGGAGCGTTTCGGTCAGGCAAACTATGGCGCTGCCAAGCTTGGCCTTGCTGGCCTGACCAAAA
>JBCBOW010000078.1:0-7354 GCA_039821045.1 Pseudomonadota bacterium | reverse complement strand
GATCCGCGAGATTGAGGAAGTTGTGGCTCGCTTTTCAGCGCGATAGCTGCTGAAGAGCCGGTGCAGTTCTGCAACGCCTCTTCATAAGCGCCACGGCTGATGTCCCATCGTGATGCAATCGCGCATTTGTGCTGCCTGGTGTTTCCCAATGGGCTAACGCAGCTTTAACCAAGGGTCTGTCATGGCTCCGTCATCGATCGGGCGCTCTTGCCGCGCCATTTCGTTGGCACCAAAGCCTTGCTGCGCCGTGATCAGTCTGAGTGGGTCTCTCGAAGAGCGAGGTTGCAGGGTTGGCTTGATGGATGGGTTAACTGGGGCAAACGCTAGAGCGATGGGCAGTGTCGAGACAATTCTGAAAGATGAGCTGGCGCGCGCAGATCGAGCGCTGGGCGGGATCGCCCCGGTGCTGAGCCATATGCTGGCGAGTTCGGGCCATGCCTTAGTGAGTGACGCTATCGTTGCGCGTGTGCGCGGGATGCTCAATGATATGGCGCGGCAAATGCTCGAAGCGATCGGGCGTGTTCAGCCAGCCACTGAAGAAAACCCGCTTTCGATCGAGGCCTTGTCTGACGCGCTCGGCAGCGATCCTGCGATCCTCAACCATTGTCATGCAGCCGCGATGGAAGGCCATCTGGCAGAGCGTCTTGATCAGCGTTCGTCGGTAGACCCGGTGCTGAGCCCGCTGTGGCAGGAATTGATTGCCTCGGATGATCCGGTGACTGGCGAGCTTGCGATGAGCGCCATGGCTGCTCAATCGCGGTTTATCCAATCGCAGCGGCGCATGCAGCAGCCCCTCAGCGAGCTTCCGGCAGACATTCTCGAACGCAGCATCCGCATCTGGCAGCGCAGCAATCCGGCAGAGCTGGGCGCTGCTATCGGCATGGCGGTCCAATCGATCAAACAAGACTATGATGAGGCCGAAAGCCGCATCGGTCAGCTTGCGCGATTGGTCTTGTCCATGCGCGGCGGGGCGATTGCTGCTTTGGAGCTAGACCATGCTGGCCTTGCGTTGTTTACAAGCGCGCTTGCCGCACTGACTGATCAGGACCGGGGACGAGCCGTGATGGCGTGTCATGAAGGGCAAGCCGCGCGCTTGGCGGTCGCCTTGCGTGCAGCTGGTCTCAACCCGCAAGCCATTGAACGCCAGTTCCTGCTGCTTGAGCCGGCGCAGATGCTACCGCTCGGGCTTGATGCGATGTCGACCGAAACCGCCGCTGCCATCCTGCGCCAATCTCGATTTGAGAACGGACGGTAAGCGCGCAGCCGTGGTCGAACGTCAGCCCTCTCTTCTCGCCGCGCGCGGCCTCACCGATGATCGCGATCGCCTGCTTACCGCGGACGATGCGCTGGCAGAGCTGCATGAGGCGTGTGGCGGGACGCTGCCCGGTATTCTGGCGGTGCCAGAGCTGCTTGATCTGGTGCAGCAAGGCAGGCGCTTGGGGCTGCGCATTGCCCGCGAGTTCAGCGCGTTTGACGGGGATGATTTTGTGTCAGGCTTCGTGCGGGTTCATCCGCTCGCTGAAGCGCACGGCGGAGGCTGCGAGCTACTGGTTGAGAACTGGCAGCGCGCTCCTGCGCCAGAAACCAACACGCGCGAGATTGCCGAGCGTTTGGATGAGATTGATCGCACCGCTGCCGAAGTGACGGGGCGCCTCGATCCGCGTCAGCGTATTCAATTGTTGAGCGCGGGCGCGGCGGATACCTTTGATTTGCAATCAGCCAGCGATGCGACACCGGGATCGCTTTGGACGGACCTTGTGACGCTGCGCGATCTTGCACATAAGCAACCCATGCATTGGCGGCTGCTCGATGGCGCTGCGTGCACAATTCCCGGTTCTGAGCGCAAGTGGCGTGTCAGGCTCTTGCCTTTGGGCCCGGCAAACGGTGCCCCGCGCGGGTTTGAGCTTTTGTTGGTGGCGGATCGACCGCTCTCCGAGGATCCGGCAGAGAAGGCGGCCAAGGAAGTGGCCGAAGCGGCTCACGCGCGGCTGATCGGCGGCGCGCTCACGCCGGTTCTGCGCCAACCTATCGCGCGGATTATCGCAAACGCAGAAACGATCCGCGCGCGTCTTGCGGGGCCATTGCGCGCAGAATACAGCGAATATGCGGGCAACATCGCCTCTGCCGGTCAACATCTGACCGGGATGCTTGAAGATCTGGCCGAGCTCGAAGTTGTCGAAGCGCCTGGCTTTGTGACGCAATCAGAGCCGGTGGATCTGGCGGACGCCGCCCGGCGTGCTGCCGGCATCCTGGGCGTCAGAGCGCAGGCCAAGACCATCGCAATCAACCTTCCCCCTAAAGGCGAGGATCATATTGCCACAGCCGAGTTTCGCCGCGTGCTCCAGATCCTTATCAACCTTATCGGCAATGCAATCGCCTATTCGCCTGAAAACAGCACTGTCACCGTGCGCGCAGGGCTGGGCCCAAAGCCTCAAACGGTCGCGCTGACCGTTTGCGATGAGGGCCCGGGGATCGCGCCAGACCAACAAGCGCAGCTGTTTGACAAGTTTGAGCGGCTCGGGCGCGACAGCGAAGATGGCTCTGGCCTTGGCCTTTACATCTCGCATCGTCTGGCCACCGTGATGGGCGGCGATCTGGACCTTGTCGGCTCCAATACAAGCGGCGCGGCTTTTCGACTGACGCTCCCGGCGCATTTCCCTGATAATTAGCAGCGTGGATCAACCCCGCCTTGGAAGCCGCCCGGCAAACCAGATGAGAAGCGCTCCCAAGGTTGCCATCAGGCTTCCATAAAGCGCCCAGTCACGGTTTGCGAGCATCAGGCTCTGCGGCGGCCACATGAGGATGCCAAGCCCCTGGAGCGCGAACATCGTGCCGAATATGATCAGCGCAATGCCCAGCGCTCTTAGCAGGAGCTTCATCGCCTCGCTGGCCGTTTAGCGTTCGCTGATCGGAACGTAGTCGCGGCTCGTCGGGCCGGTGTAGAGCTGACGTGGGCGACCGATCACTTGCGCAGGGTCCGAGATCATTTCGTTGTATTGAGCAACCCAGCCCACCGTCCGCGCAAGCGCGAACAGCGCGGTGAACATCGTCGTCGGGAAGCCGATCGCTGAAAGGATGATACCGGAGTAGAAATCGACATTCGGGAAGAGCTTCTTCTCGCGGAAGTAATCATCGTTGAGCGCGATTTCTTCAAGCTGGAGCGCGGTTTCGAACACCGGGTCTTTGACGTTCAGCGCTTCGAACACCTCGCGCACGGTCGATTGCATAACAGTCGCGCGCGGATCGTAGTTTTTGTAAACGCGGTGGCCAAAGCCCATCAGGCGGAACGGATCGTTCTTGTCCTTGGCGCGCTCAATGTAGTGCGGGATTTTGTCCGGTGTGCCGATTTCGCGCAGCATGTTAAGCGCCGCTTCGTTCGCGCCGCCATGTGCCGGGCCCCAAAGGCAAGCGATACCGGCCGCGATACAGGCAAACGGGTTAGCGCCCGAAGATCCGGCGAGCCGCACCGTTGAGGTCGAGGCGTTTTGCTCGTGGTCAGCGTGAAGGATGAAGATCCGGTCCATCGCCTTTTCAACCGCCGGGATGACTTCATATTCCTCAGCGGGGACGCCGAATGTCATGCGCAGGAAATTGCCCGTATAGCTCAGATTGTTGTCCGGCTGCATGAACGGCTGACCCACGGCATACTTGTATGCCATCGCTGCAATGGTCGGCATTTTGGCGATCAACCGGTGCGAGCTGATCTTGCGGTGCTCGGGGTCTGAGATGTCGGTGCTGTCGTGATAAAAGGCCGAGAGCGCGCCGACAACGCCGCACATGATCGCCATCGGGTGCGCATCGCGGCGGAAGCCTTGATAGAAAGTGCGCAGCTGCTCGTGCAGCATGGTGTGGCGCGTGATCGTGTAGACAAAATCGTCGTGCTCTTCGCGGCTCGGCAGTTCGCCATTGAGAAGCAGGTAAGCCACTTCCATGAAGCTCGAATGCTCCGCAAGCTGCCCGATCGGGTATCCGCGGTGGAGCAGCACGCCTTCCATGCCATCGATGTAGGTCAGCGCGCTCTCGCAGCTCGCGGTCGATTTGTAGCCCGGATCGAAGGTGAATGCTCCGGTCTGCCCATAGAGCTTGCGGATATCGACCACATCAGGGCCGGTGCTGCCTTCGAGCACGGGGAACTCATAGCTTTGATCGCCTAGGTTCAGCGTCGCGTGCTTGTCTGCCAAAATCTGTCTCCTGTCCAAGTCTGCCTCGCCCGAGGGGCGCTCTTACGCAGCGTATGCGTCGAGCCGTGCGAGAGCTTCATCCCGTCCCAAAAGGACCAGAACATCGAAAATCCCGGGCGAGGTCGTCGTCCCGGTCAAAGCGGCGCGCATAGGCTGCGCAAGCTTGCCGAAGCCCAATCCCAGTTCCTCAGCAAGCGATTTGGTAGTGGCTTCGAGCGCTCCGATTGTCCAGTCATTTTCATCACGCAGCGCCGCTGCAATCTTGCTCAAACGCGCGCGGCCGTCTTCATCGAGCAACTTGGCGGCTTTCTCAGTCATCTCAAGCGGACGTTTTGCATAGAGAAACTGAGCGCCTTCAACGAGTTCATCCAGATTTTTGGCACGCGGCTTCAAGACGGACATGGCCGCCATCAGCGGTGCAGCGTCGGTCCCCTCGGGCATGCGAGGCAGCACCTGTTCGACCAATGTCTGATCGTCCGCCTCGCGGATGTAATGGCCATTAAGGTTCTCAAGCTTTTTCAAGTCAAAACGCGAGGGGCTTTTGCCCACGCCTGAAAGGTCAAACAGCTCGATCGCTTCTGCCCGCGTGATCTCTTCGCGATCGCCATAGCCCCAGCCAAGTCGCAGCAGATAGTTGAACAGCGCATCAGACAAGATCCCCATATCATCGCGATACTCATCGACCGCTTGCGCACCGTGACGCTTGGAGAGCTTTGCGCCATCGGCACCATGGATCAGCGGGATATGCGCATAGACCGGATCAGGCCAACCGCCTTCGATCGCGTCCATCGCGCGGTAGATCGGCAGTTGGCGAAAGGCGTTGTTCAAGTGATCATCGCCGCGGATCACGTGGGTGACCCCCATGTCACGATCATCTACGACCACCGCGAGCATATAGGTCGGCGTCCCGTCAGCGCGCAGGATGATGTAATCATCGATCTCGGCGTTGTTGACGGACACTTCGCCTTGGACCTGATCGTGAATGGTCGTGGTGCCTTCGAGCGGGGTCTTGAGCCTCACCGCAAAGGGAGCGCCTTCGGGTGCCTCAGACGCATCGCGATCGCGCCACCGTCCATCATAGCGCATGGGCTGCTTGTTCGCCCGCTGCTCAGCGCGCATCGCTTCGAGCTCTTCAGGCGTTGCGAAACACTTGTAAGCATGGCCCGCTTCGAGCAGCTGATGGGCCACTTCGGCATGCCGTTCGGCTCGATCAGATTGGAACGTGGGCGCCTCATCGTACTCAAGGCCGAGCCAATCAAGGCCATCCATGATCGCGTCGATCGCCTCTTGCGTGGAGCGCTTCTTGTCGGTGTCTTCGATCCGGAGCAGTGCGCGGCCACCATGATGGCGGGCATAGAGCCAGTTGAAGAGCGCGGTGCGCGCGCCACCAATATGCAGGAAGCCGGTGGGTGAAGGTGCAAAGCGGGTGACGATGTCGCTTGCCATGAACGCAGTTATCCTATTCACTTGACACATCGCTGTGTAAGGCCGTGCCCAAAGGGGGTGCCTTGTGGCCGATGCGCCGTTCATTCCTATGGGAGACGAGCCCGCCAGCGGCTCACCCGCTGCCGCGCCCGGCTTGCCAGCGCCCATCAGGGCACGGCGCGGGCTCTGGCAAAGCGGGCGGGGATTGTCCAGCGTCGCGCACAAGGCCTTTGGCAAAGCGGAAAGCTTCCTTGCAGACGCAGGATTTGACCGCGCGCCCTGGCTTGCCGTGATGTTCGCTTGCGGCATCTTCACCTGGTTCACTCTGAAATCGCCGTGGCAATGGATGGGAGCGATCGGAGCGGCATGCCTTATCGCGCTTGCAGCCCTCGCGCTGTGGCGCGGCGATCCGGAGCGAGAGCATCTCCGGCGCGCTCTGGCGGCGTGCATGATCGTCTTTGCTGCCGGGATTGCGGTGATCTGGCTGCGGTCTGAAATGGTTGGCGCGCAGCCGATTGAGCGGCCGGTTGTGGAGCGCGTGCAAGGCTATGTGCTCGAACGCGATGATCAGCCAGCGCGCGCACGCTTCCGATTGACCCTCGCGGTGAGAGATGCGGCCAGCGGAACCGCGCGCAAGATCAGGGTCAATGTCCCGATCGACCAGGCTCACAGCGAGCTTGCCGAGGGCGCTGTTGTGCGCATGCGGGTGCGCTTGATGCCGCCCGCTAGCCCGATGCTGCCCGGCGCTTACGATTTCGCCCGCGCCGCCTGGTTCAAAGGGTTGAGCGCGACAGGCAGCGTCATCGGCGCGGTGGAGGTGGTGACGCCCGCGCCGCCGGCGAGCGGCATGGCAAGCCTCCAACGCACGCTGTCAGAGCATGTGCGCGCGCGCGTCGATGGCTCAGCGGGCGCGATTGCGGCAGCCTTTGCCAGCGGTGATCGCGGCGCGATCCGCGATGAGGATGCCAACGCCATGCGCGATGCCGGGCTTACGCACTTGCTCGCGATCAGCGGGTTGCATGTGAGCGCGGTGATCGCCGCGACGTACTTTCTGGCCTTGAAGCTTCTTGCCGCTGTCCCGGCGATCGCTTTGCGGTTGCGCGTTCCGCTGATGGCGGCCGCGATCGGTGCGCTTGCCGGGATTGGCTACACCTTGCTGACCGGCGCACAAGTCCCCACCGTGCGCGCCTGTGTGGCAGCGATGCTTGTGCTCATAGCCCTCGCGATGGGACGCGAAGCGCTGTCTTTGCGCATGGTCGCTGTGGCCGCTGGCTTCGTGATGTTGCTGTGGCCAGAGAGCGTGGTTGGCCCGAGCTTTCAGATGAGCTTCAGCGCTGTCCTCGCGATCGTCGCGCTGCATGGTTCGCAGCCGGTTCGCGTGTTCCTGGCCCCGCGAGAGGAGCCTTGGTGGAAGCGTTCGGGCCGCTATACGCTGATGCTGTTTGTGACCGGTCTGGTGATTGAGCTCGCGCTGATGCCGATCGTCATGTTTCATTTCCACCGTGCCGGGCTCTATGGCGCGCTGGCCAATGTGATTGCGATACCGCTGGTGACGTTCATTGCGATGCCGCTGATCGCAGTTGCGCTGGTGCTTGACCTTGTGGGGCTGGGCGGACCGATCTGGCTGCTGGTCAAGGCTTCGCTCGATGGGCTTCTGGGGATCGCGCATTTTACCTCCGCGCAGCCCGGTGCGGTCAAGCTGATGCCTCAGATGTCGCAGCTGACCGTGGCGCTGTTCGTGGGCGGCG
>JBCBOW010000077.1:0-7384 GCA_039821045.1 Pseudomonadota bacterium | reverse complement strand
GAATGCGACGGTTTTTGAGCCTCGCATTCTCGCCGCCCAATCGCTGACATCCTCGGCGTTGAACGCGTTGTCGAGGCTCATCATGCGAACCTCATGCGTGACTTTGGACAGCGGCGAGGCGGCGATCTGATGCCCCACTTTGCGCGAGGGGCTGTCTTCGCGGATCAGATGCGGAAAGGCTTCCTCAAGCTCGCGATTGCGGCGCACCAGCGCGTCGTACTCAGGATCGCTTATCTCAGGCGAATCGTCGGCGTGGTAGAGCTTGTCATGATGCGCGATCTGACGCGCCAGACGCATCAGCTCGTTTGCGGCATCGGCTTCGGAGAGACTGGCTGCGCTCATCGCTCTCCATCGCCTTCGCCGCTGGGCGCTGTCTCGGGCTCGGGGAGCTGCAACTGAACGCCTGATGCGCCCTCATCGCCGATCACCACACCATCGCCATCGATATCAATCGTGATCTGCAGATCATCAACGCGCGAGAGAATCTCCTCGAGGCGCCGCTCAGCCTCTTCATCGCTCAAATTGCCGCGCTCGCGATCGCGCGAGAGGTCTTGCAACTCTGGGAGCACCTCGCTCCAGTTTTCGCCACCATCAGCGGGAATCTGGATCACATCGCTCAGCTCATCGCGCAAATCGCGCTCAAGCTCGCCATCCTCAAACGCAGCGAACGCCGCTGCGCCGAGCAAGATCGGAGCCAACAGCGCAACGCCATAGGAGATGAAGAACAGTCGCTTGAAACTGATCTCGGTAACGATGCCGAGCACCCCCATGATTGCGAAGGCAAGCACAGTTGTGATGCCCAATGCGGCCAGCAGCGCCAGCAGCGTGATCCCCAATATGATGCCGCCGATCACTTCCATCTCATACCCCTTCTAGCAAGCGATCCGCCTGTGCGCGCGCTTCGCTGGTTATCTCTGCGCCCGAAAGCATGCGCGCGATCTCTTCCTGCCGCCCCTGATCATCCAAAAGGACAACGCTGGTCTTGGTTACCGTCCCGCTGGAGGCTTTTGCGATGAGATAGTGCTGGCCACCGCGCGGCCACTTGCGGGCTATGCGTGACGGCGAGCAATTGCCCCTCTTCATGCGCAAGCCGCGCCAAGCGCTCGCCGATCGCGCTTGCCACGGCGCCGCCCACGCCGCGGTCGATCTCGTCAAAGATGATGGTGCCTGCCCCGCCCTTCTCCGCCAACGCGACTTTCAGAGCGAGGATGAAGCGCGAGAGCTCGCCCCCACTCGCGATCTTAGCCAGCGGCGCGAAGTCTGCACCGGGGTTGGTCGCGATCAGGAATTCGACCGCATCTGAGCCCAAGGTGCCCCATTTGTCCTGCGCGAGCGTCTCAATCCGGGTCTGAAACCGCGCTGCATCAAGCTTGAGCGGGGCAAGCTCGGCGGCGACGGCCTTGTCCAGTCGCTTGGCCGCCTTTGCGCGGGTTTCGTGCGCCTTTGTGGCGGCTTTCTCGTAAAGCTCGCGCGCTTTGGCTGCGGCGGCTTCGAGATCGCCCAGCTCTGCTTCGCCGCCTTCGATCGCTTGCAATTGCCCGCGCATCTCTTCGATCAGCGCAGGCAGCGCATCCACCTCGCAGCGATGTTTGCGGGCTAGCGCGCGCAGCTCAAACAAGCGCGTTTCAGCGGCATCAAGCGCGGCGGGATCGTGCACCAAGGCCTCCGCCGCCGCTTCCAGCTTTTCTTCGGCCTCGCCCGCTTCGATCACTGCCCGGTCCAGCGCAGCGAGAGCTTCTGCAAGCAAGGCATGCTCCTCGGCAATCCGATCAAGCTTGCGCGCGGCGACCCTGAGATTAGCGAGCGGCGAATCCGATCCCTCCCAGATGTGGCGCAGATCCTCCAGATCGCCGGCGAGCTTCTCTCCCTTCTGCATATCGATGCGCGTCGCAGCGAGCTGCACCTCTTCGCCCACCTCCGGCGCGAGAGTTTCCAACTCAGCGAGGTGCACGGTCAGAAGCTCTTGATCGGCCTTTGCCTGATCCACTTGCGCGCGGCGCTCGGCCAGCTTCGCTTCGGCTTTGGCCCAGCCCTTCCAAGCGGCGGCGAGGCCTTCCAGATCAGTCCCCGCATAACGATCAAGCAGCGCCAGATGCCCGCGCGGATTTACAAGGCCGCGATCATCATGCTGCCCGTGCAACTCCACCAGCGCAGGAGCGAGATCACGCAGCAGCCGCGCGCCTGCGGGTTGATCGTTGATGAAGGCTTTGGACCCGCCATCGGCTTTAATCTGGCGGCGAATGATCAGCGGTTCGCCCGGTTCAAGCTCGATATCCGCTTCATCAAGCGCGTCGGCGACCATGTCTGGCAGGGCGGCAAGCTCAAAACTGGCCGTGACGCTCGCCTTGTCTTCGCCGCTGCGCACGAGGCGGGTCTCGGCTCTGTCGCCCAAAACGAGGCCCAATGCATCGAGCAGGATTGATTTGCCCGCGCCGGTCTCGCCGGTCAGCACGCCAAGGCCGCCCGTAAAGTCCAAGTCGAGCGCTTCTATAAGGACAATGTTGCGGATCGAAAGCCGGGTCAGCATGACGCTGATACCCTTAGCCGCGCGCGCGCTGCGCTGTCACCTCTTGGCGCGCACTATCCGCAATTGCGAATTGCGCCGTATGAAGCCGGGTTCAGCTGGGTGTGACGCCTTCAGCGTGTTTCTCAACCAGCTTGAAGGCGCGCTCATACCACTTCGAGCCGGGATAATTGGCGCCCAGCACCGCGGTGTACTTCACCGCTTCGTCCGGGATACCCAAAGCCAGGCTGCTTTCCGTCAGGCGATAAAGCGCCTCGGGGGCCTGGCTCGTGGTCTCAAACTTCTCAATAACGTTGCGAAAACGGATCGCGGCGGCGAGCCATTGGCCAGAGCGCTGATAGTGCCGCCCGATCTCCATCTCCTTGCCCGCCAGGTGATCGGCGACAAGATCGAGCTTGAGCCGGGCATCGGCCGCATATTCGCTCTGCGGGAAGCGCCGATTGACCTCGCGCAGCGCTGTTTGCGCTTGCTCGGTGATCTTCTGATCGCGGTTCACATCGCTGATCTGCTCATAATAGCTGAGCGCGATCAGATAATAGGCGTAAGGCGCGTCTTTGTTGCCCGGGTGGATCGAGAGAAAGCGCTGCGCGTTCTGGATCGCCTTGTTGTAATCGCGCGCGACGTAATAGCTAAACGCGCTCATCAGCTGTGCGCGGCGGGCCCAGGGCGAATAGGGATGCTGACGCTCCACCTCGTCAAACAATGCAGCAGCAAGCAGCGTGTTGCCGCGATCAAGCCGGTTCTGCGCTTCGCCATAGAGCGATTCGACATCGCGCGCGATGTAGGCGACGTCTTCGTTGGCAGAGCCACCGCCGCAAGCGACCGTGGCGAAGCACGCAGCGCCCAAAAGGCCTGCGCGCAGAGTTTGGCGAGCGAGTGTCGAGGCTTTGTCAGTCATGGAGAGGCCGTATAACCAGCGCCAGCTTGAACGCCAAGTGAAGCCTCGCCCACAATCAGAGGATTTCCAACAGCTGCAAAGAAACCGCGCTGCGAAGCTCCCCCCGAGCCCCGCAGCGCGGCCTCCCCCCTGTTAGCCCATGAGGCCTGACATCAGCGCTTGAAGATGAAGGACTTGTTCCAGGCGCCATATCGCGACGTTGTCACGCCGTTGTAAGTCGCTGATTTGTAGCTCGAGCGGCCGTTCTGCGCGATGATGGTGACGACCCCGCCGCCAGTGCCGATTGCGCCATCATGGATCGCAGCGCGGCAGATCTTGCTGTCAGCGGTGTAGTAATAGCTGCCCCAAACCCGGCCCTGGCGGGTCGCGGAAGCTGGGCAATAGCACGTGCCGCTGGCGCCCACGCGCAGCCAATTGGTCGCATTCGCGGGACAATTGGCGACGCCATTGGGATTGTTGGCAGGGCGGTTCCAGGCGTTGCGATAGGTTTTTGCAAGCGGCACGAGCTTGGTCGTGTTGCGGACATAGGCAACGTCGATCTTCACGCCAGCGCCGAACATCGCGTTGACGCCGGCAAACTTGCCATCGTAGCCATACCAGCCACCGCCGCCGCCGCCGCCCAGCACTTTGGCTGCAACAGTTGCGCCGTGCCCATCGCCGTCAATACTGCCGCGGCCCGGACCATTGTGGCCCTTCCACAGGCCGATAAACATGCCAGCACCGCCACCGCACGTCAGCCCGCCTTTGACCGCCAGCGTGTGATACGTGCTGACGCGGTAAGGCGCCTTGGTCTCGATCGCGAAGCCGTTTTCGCCTTCTGCGCCGATGAGGCAGCTAACCCCGCCCCCGCCGCCAAAGGTCACCGTTTGAAAGCCCAGTCGGCGCGCCTGGCGCAGAGTCTCGCCCACGCATGACTTGGAGAGCAGCTGCTGGAGTTTGCTGTTGGTGCGGTGGTTCTTGCCATTGCGAAACAGCGGCGCGACATTGCACTCGACCATTTTCTTGTAGGTGTTGCCAAGGAACCGGGCCGACTTGGTGAAGGCCTGTGTGCTCTTGTCGATGATCGAACCATTGCTTTGCCGGCAGCGGTTGATCGAGAAGTCCTGCACCAGCTTGCCCACACAGGTCGTGTAAAACGGACTGGGAAGGCATGGCTTTTGTCCCTCGCGCCCGCAATTGGCGGGGCGCGTGGGCTTTTTGACTGGTGGCAAATTGATGATCGGCTTGGTCGGAGTGCAGGTTTTCTGGCCGAGCTTGACCGAGAGGCCCTTGCCACAACCGGGCAGATACACCCACGCCTTGCACGGCCGCTGACCGCGATTGCCGCAGCTCTTGGGCGGACCTTTTGCGGCATGAGCAACGCTGGCCAGCGGACCGCTGGGCACCGGAACCGCGAGCGCCAGCCCGAAGCACGCAGCAAGCGCAGCGCTGGTTAGACTTATATGATTGAGCGCCCGAGCACTCCAAGCACGCTGTTCGTTAAGACCTGGCACGATCTGTCTCCCCAATGACAAGTGTGCGACCACCTTCATAACCGTTTATCTCGGCTGAGACACGGCCTAGCCCTCACCGCCTGTCGCGCGCATTAATGAAAACTGGTATTTTTATGAACGACATGAATGGCGATAAAAAATTTGCCTGAAACCAACGCGCTAGGCGATACACTTTTTTACATGGTGCTTGCCATTGCACCACTCATCAGGCCGAGTAATCGCGTTTAGCATTGGTCAAGCGGCTGAGTTGGCGTCTGTAAGCAAGCCGTAACAATTGTACAAAACCGCCATAACAAACTGAATTCGCGTTAATCAGCGCCTGATTTGAGCGTGACTTTTTGGAGGCGGGTTGCTCTTATTGTATCTGATTCGGACACAGGGGAAATTATCGTGTTTACTCGCATGTTCGCAGCGTTTGCTGCGCTGCTCGGCTCTTACGCTCTCGTCTCCACATCGGCTCTTGCGCAGGATAACCGGCCGGTCGTTGGTATTGCGCAGATGGAGGATCTCACCGGATCAAACTCCGCTGACAATTTTGTCGCGATGATTGAGACCGCGATCATCGGCAGCGGCAAGTTTCGCATCATTGAGCGCTCGCGTCTGGCGACCTTGCTGGAAGAGCAAGGGCTGGCCACAGGCGGTCTCACCACCACAAACACGCCGGGCCAGACGGGCGGCTTTGAAGGGGTCGACTATCTTATCTACGGCACGATCTCTTCGATCTCGGCGGTGAAGAAATCAAACTTTGGTGCGTCGGTTCTTGGCGGCATGTTCAACGGCAACCGCGGCAATCCGCAATGCACCAACACCGAGGTGCGCATGGAAGCCGATATCCGCATCACCGATACAAACACCGGCGAGGTACGCTATGCAACCAGCATCACCGAACAGCAGAAGGGCGTGACCGTCTGCGATGGCGGCTCGCAGATCGACAGCGCGCGGCTGCTGCGCGCATCGGCTGATAAGATTGCCACCGGTCTAGTGACCACGATCTTCCCGATCCAGGTCGCGGCGATCCAGGGCGATGGCACGGTCATCCTCAACTTTGGCGAAGGCGCGCTGAAACGCGGCGATTTCCTCATGATCTTCGGTGAAGGCATGGAAATCCCCGATCCTTCGGGCACCGGGATGATCAAAATCGACGGCGAACAGCAAGGCGCAATTCAGGTCACTGATGTCCAGAGCGCTTTCTCGCGCGCTGTTCAGGTCACCCCGTTTTCTGTGCCGCTCGCTGTGGGTGCGGTCGCGCGCCCGGTTGATCCGGACACGGTGAAAGCCCTGCAAAAAGCAGCGCGCAAACGTCGCCGCTGACAGCCGGATAGAAAATGGGACGGGGAGTAAAGTGATGAGTATAAAGCCCTGCGCGATCGCGCTCGCAATCGCTGGCGGTGTTGCGCTCAGCCAAGCCCCGGCCGCTGCGCAACAAGTCTATGCCGTTAACGTTGGCAGCATAACTTCGACGCAGAGCTGCGAGTATTTCCGCAATTATGAGGGCAGCCGCCTGACTGTGAGCGAAGCGGAATACGCCCGCGTCTGGGGAGCCGCCGCCGCGCGCAGCTATTATGCAACCCACACGACGTGGCGCAGCTATGTCGTGAAGGACTGCCAGGAAAACTTCCAGACCCTGCGCAACAGCCTCACAGCCGCGCTCGCATCAACCGGGCGGCTGACCAGCGGCCCGAGCGGCTACACGCTGAATGTCACGATCTCCGATATCGGTCAGACCCCGCCTGCACAGCCCAAGCCGGTGCGCGGCAACAATTCCTATCAGACCAGCTGGGGCACCGCGCTTGCGACCGTGTCTTTCTCGCTGCTCGATTCGAGCGGGTCCACTGTTGATGGCGGTGTCTTCACCAAAAAGGTCGAGATGTCGCGCACGCTCAACACCAACCGCATGAATGTGCGCGTGTCAGAACCTGCCGCAAGCGTTTACGACCTTATCCAGCAGGAAGTCTCGCTTGCAATCGCGCGCGATGTTTCTTTTGCGGTTGATCCGCTGCGCGTGATCGCGGTGGAAGACGACCTGATCGAGGTCAATTATGGGCGCCCGCTGCTCAAAATCGGTGACCGGCTCGATGTGAAGATGACGGGGCGGATCGGCGCCTTGCGCTACCGCGTCACCAAAGCGAGCGAAAACGATGCGATCGCGATGATGGACGGGGACAACGATCCCTCGAGCATCCAGCCCGGCAATCAAGTGACCTTCATCGAAGCCGATAGCGATGCCGCCAATGGCCGCCGCTTTAGAAGGAAGCGTTTGCCGTAGAGCAAAAATACGCAGCGAGCGTGTTACTCCTCGCCCATCCTTAGCGCTGCGATAAACGCTTCCTGCGGGATGCTCACGTTCCCGTATTCGCGCATCTTCGCTTTGCCCTTCTTCTGCTTTTCGAGCAGCTTGCGCTTACGTGAAATGTCGCCACCGTAGCACTTGGCAAGAACGTCCTTCCGTAACGCAGATATCGTCTCGCG
>JBCBOW010000076.1:0-7473 GCA_039821045.1 Pseudomonadota bacterium | reverse complement strand
ATCGCCTTCGATCAGGCTTTTGAGCAGCGGCTCCACCCCCGTTTCGGGCAGCGGGAAATAGAAGAAATCGCCTTCGCGCCGCGCATCGCCGGGCAGTGCCTTGGTCCAGGCGCCTTCGCGGGCGCGGGTTTCCAGGCGGACCTGCGCGGGAATGCGATCGCGTGCCGCCTCGACACTGCCCGCGTATGGAACCTTGCCACCAGCGATAATCGCGACGCCCTCGCACAGTCGCTCGGCATGGTGAATGACGTGTGTTGAGAAGATCACCGTGACGCCTTCTTCTGAAAGCGCGCGGATCATGCGCTCCAGCTTGCCCTGATTGATCGCATCGAGCCCGGAAAACGGCTCATCCAGTACCACCAGACGCGGACGGTGGACCAGCGTTCCGAGCAATTGAACTGTCTGCGCCATGCCCTTGGAGAGCTGACGGATCGTGCGCGCGGCGGCGTGAGCCAAATCGTGCCGCTCCAGCAACTCCATGCCGCGCTTGCGTCCCTCGTCAAGCGAGAGCCCACGCAAAGCGCCCATAAACGCAATCGCTTCGATCGCTTTCATTGCGGGATAAAGCCCGCGCTCTTCAGGCAGATAGCCGATCAGGCGGCCGATTTCATGCGGGCGATCATGGCCGAAGACGCGGCGCACGCCTTCGTCAGGGTCAATGATCCCCAACAGCATGCGCAAGGTCGTCGTCTTGCCCGCGCCATTGGGCCCGAGCACGCCATAAATCGCGCCTTCAGGCACGGTAAGATCAATGCCATCGACCGCAATGGTCCGGTCAAAGCTCTTTACCAGACCGCGCGCTTCGATAGCGAGTGCGCGGGTGTCGAGAGCTTCTGGGATCATGTCTGCCGAATTGCCGAAAGAGCGAAGGTCGCCTACTGCCATATCCATGCCTGCCAGGGTTAATGGGCGAGACTAAACGGGAGTGACCCCAAACATGGTTAACGCGCCTGTTACCATTGAGGCAATGCGGGATTGCTCTGAGCGGATTGAAGCGCAGGCGAAGAGCCTTGGTTTCAGCGCCTGTGGCTTTGCGAGTGCCGCAGAAGATCCCTTGCGGGCCAAGCGGCTCGAGGAATGGTTGGGCGAGGGGCACCATGGCTCGATGGAGTGGATGGAGGCCCGCCTGCATCACCGCCGCGCGCCTGAGGGACTATGGCCAGAAGCCAGAAGCGTGATCGCGCTTGGGATGAGCTATGCGCCGGGGATTGATCCGATGGCGCTCGACGAAGTGGCAGAGCGCGCCCGCATCTCGGTCTATGCGCAGGGCAAGGATTATCACGATGTCGTCAAGAAGCGGCTGAAGGCGCTGGCGCGCTGGCTGGTGAGCGAATGGCCTGACGCGCAAGTCAAAGTGTTCGTCGACACAGCGCCCGTCATGGAAAAACCGCTAAGCGAGGCGGCGGGCCTTGGGTGGCAGGGCAAGCATACCAATCTTGTCAGCCCCGAGCACGGCTCCTGGCTGTTTCTCGGCGCGATCATGACTACGCTGGAATTGCCGCCGGGCGAGCCGCACCGCGATCAATGCGGCGGCTGCCGGGCGTGCCTTGATATCTGCCCCACAGATGCATTCCCCGCGCCTTACACGCTCGATGCGCGGCGCTGCATTTCCTATTTGACGATCGAGCACAAGGGCCCTGTGCCTGAAGACCTGCGCACAGGGCTCGGCAACCGGATCTATGGCTGCGATGATTGCCTCGCGGTGTGCCCATGGAACAAATTCGCGCAACACGCGCACGCCGCGCGCGAGTTTCTGCCGCGCGCTGAGCTGGTCGCGCCGCGCCTCGACGAATTGCTCAGGCTGGATGACGCCGGGTTTCGCGCGCTTTTCTCAGGCTCACCGATCAAGCGAATTGGGCGCGATCGATTTGTGAGAAACTGCCTCTATGCGGCGGGCAACAGCGATGATCCTAGCTTGGTCTATCCGGTCGAAGCTTTGATCAGCGATCCTGACCCTGTCGTCGCAGAAGCAGCGCGCTGGGCCTGTGCGCGGCTTACAAGAGCTCTTTGAGCGGGATATCGGGGTCTGCCAAGAGCGCGGGATCGATCTTCTCTGCTCCCGCCTCGAGAATTTTGCGCCCCTGAACGTAGTCTTTCATTGCATTCACACAGTCAAACGCGATCGGCCGGCCGTCTTTGAGATAGACCACCGTGAATTTGCGAGTGTCCGGATCGCCGCGCACCAAAGTCTGGTCATAGCCGAGATTTAGCCCCGCGGTCTGAAGCTTGAGATCATACTGATTGGACCAGAACCAGGGGAGCGCTTCGTAAGGCTCCTTTTCGCCCATGATGGCGCGCGCAACCGTGTTGGCCATGTCGTTGGCGTTTTGGACCGATTCGACGCGGATAACCTCGCGATCGGCATAGGCATTGGCGTGCGCGGCGCAGTCTCCGATGGCGTAAATGTCATCAAGCGTGGTGCGGCAGCAAAAGTCCACATCAACACCATTCGATCCCGCCGCGCCAGCAGCCATCAGCGGGGCCACGGCCGGAACAATGCCAATCCCGGCGATGACCATGTCGCATCGGATCTGTTCGCCTGTGTCGAGTTCGACGCCGGTAACAAAACCGTCTTCGCCAAGGATTTGCGTCACTCCGCATTCCAATCGCACATCAACGCCGTGGTTGCGGTGCTCGCGCTCATAAAAGGTGGACAAGGGTTCCCCGGCAACGCGCGCAAGCAAACGTGATTGCAGCTCCACCAGCGTCACTTCGCAATCAAACTTGCGCAGTACGGCCGCCGCTTCGAGGCCGATATAGCCGCCGCCGATAACCACCGCGCGCTTAGCGCCTGCATCGAGCGCTTGGCGCATTGCATCAGCATCGCATCGATCGCGGACATAGAAGACGTTTTTTAGGCCAGCGCCTGGGCACGAGAGCCGCCTGGGATCGCCGCCACCCGCCCAGATGAGCTTGCGATAACCCATTGCCGTGCCATCGGAGAGCTCAAGCGTGTGCTCCGCCGCATCGATCTTGGTCACTGAGCGGCCAAGCAGCAGCTCGACGTCTTTGTCCGCCCAAAAGGCTTCGGGACGGATCATGATCCGCTCAAACGGCTTGTCTCCTGCGAGATATTCTTTCGATAGGGGCGGCCGCTCATACGGCGCTTCCGCGTCGCGTCCGATCATCACGATCCGACCCTCATGCCCCTTCTGGCGAAGCGCAATGGCCGCTTGCGCGCCGCCATGGCCTGTCCCGACGATCGCGATATCTGTGTGGTTTTGAGGTCTATCCATGCGCAGCTCGAAGTTCTGAGAAAAACGGTTCGGCGTCAAGCAGCGGCGAGCAGATGATCACCGCTCAAGCAGGTTGCGCGCCTGAATGGCGATTTGTGCCAGAATGGCGGGCGCGATCGGCTGGCGTGCTCGCGCGCGTTCGATCATCCGCGAAAATTGCACAATCGCTGCAGCGTTAGCCTCTGCCCATTGTTTCACACGCTCGATCGGCTCTCCAGCCGCATCCGCGCGTTCGACCAGACGGCGCAAAAAGTCCAAGCGCATTTGTTGGAAATCGCGCGCCAACCCGCTGACCAGAAGACGCTCCCAGATATCCGAGGCCGACATATGCGCCGCGGTCCCCTGCGCCCAGTCCAGCCCGATGCGCGTGCCAATATCTGTAAATGCGCTTGTCAGCATCTCAGGCGCGATATCGGTATGGCAGGCAAGTTGAGCCAAGCCGATGGAGCCATCGAGATCAAACAGGCTGGCCACACGGTCCGCTGCGCTGGCAGGTGACCCGTGCTCAACGAGACGCGCTTGCAACGCTGATCGGCGCGCGCGGGTTTCCTGTGAGATAAGCGTGTCCCGCGCTTGGGCTAAGCGATCAACATTCAGCCGCAGGCTTGCGATCATCGCTGATGCGTCGATGCGCCCGCTCGCGGTCCGCAGCGCGTCTGACATGAGATTTCCTTGCGCGGCGGCGACCCGATCAAACAGCATCAGGCGCGCTGCCTCAGGCATCGGCTCAGCGTCGAGCTCAGCCCAAAGCGCTCGAAGGCCAAACAGATGTTCGGTAACGATAAAGGCCGCTGCAACATCAGCGAGCCCCACGCCTTCTTCTTCAGCCAGCTCAAAGGCATGGACGAGCCCCAAGCGGTTCACGATCCGGTTTGCAAGGTCAGTGGCGATAAGCTCGCGTCGCAAGCGATGTTCGCGGATGTGCTGTGTGTGGACAGTACGCATCGGCTCCGGGAAGAGCGCGATCAGATCGCTTTCGAGCAGCGCATCATCTGGCAAAGCGTTCGCCTCAATAGCATCTTGAAGCACAAGCTTCGCCGAGGAAAGCAGCACCGCAAGCTCTGGCCGGGTCAGACCATCGCCCTCGCCGGAGCGGCGGGTCAGCTCATCGCTGGGCGCCAAGCCTTCCGTGACCCGGTCGAGATCGCCGCTTTCTTCCAGGCGCTCGATCAATCGAACGTAGCTCGGGACGGTGTCAGCGCCCCCTGCCTCGGCGATCGAGAGCGCGAGCGCCTGCAAACGGTTGTCTTCCAGCACAATGTCCGAGACCTCGTCCGTCATATCCTCAAGCAGGGTGTTGCGCGCTGCATCGTTCAAGCCATCGGTCCGGCGCGCGGCTTCGAGCGCGATCTTGATGTTGACCTCGTTATCCGAGCAGTCGACGCCTGCCGAATTGTCGATGAAGTCGGTGTTGATCCGGCCCCCGGCTCCGCCTGCACCGCGCAGCGAATAGGCGATCCTGCCCGCTTGCGTAACGCCAAGGTTGGCCCCCTCGCCAATGACGCGCGCGCTCACGTCCGCGGCGTTGACGCGCAAGGCATCATTCGCCGGATCGCCAACTTCACCGTGACTTTCATGCGCGGCCTTGATGTAAGTCCCGATGCCGCCAAACCACAGCAGATCGATCTGCGCTTTCAGGATGGCAGTGATCAGCGCATCAGGCTCAATCTGCGCGCTTTTAAGACCCAGCATGGCTTGCGCTTCATCAGAAATCTCGATTCGCTTTAGGCTGCGCGCATAGACCCCGCCGCCTTTTGAAATCAGTGCTTTATCATAATCATCCCAGCTCGATCGCGGCAGCTCGAAAAGCCGCTTTCGTTCATCCCAACTGACTGCAGGATCGGGGTCAGGATCGATGAAGATGTGCCGGTGATCAAACGCTGCGACGAGCTTGAGCGCTTTGGAAAGTAGCATCCCATTGCCAAATACATCGCCCGACATATCGCCGCATCCGGCCACGCGCACGCTGTCTGTCTGGACGTCGATGCCCATCTCAAGGAAGTGCCGCTGGACGCTGACCCATGCGCCTTTCGCGGTGATCCCCATTGCCTTGTGATCATAGCCGTTTGAGCCGCCGCTGGCGAAAGCATCGCCGAGCCAAAAGTCGCGCGATTGGGCAATGCCATTGGCGATATCCGAGAAGCGCGCGGTGCCTTTGTCCGCAGCGACGACAAAATAGGGGTCTTCGCCATCGAGGATACGAACGCCGTCAGGATGGACGACTTTGCCATCGACGATGTTGTCCGTGATCGAGAGCAGCGTTTCGATGAAGACTTCGTAGCTAGCCTGGCCTTCAGCCGCCCAGCCATCGCGATCGCTCGTCGGATCGGGGAGCTCTTTGGGATAGAACCCGCCTTTGGCTCCGCTTGGCACGATCACCGCATTTTTGACCCGCTGCGCTTTCATGAGACCCAGGATTTCGGTGCGGAAATCGTCGCGGCGATCAGACCAGCGCAGTCCGCCGCGCGCGACTGGCCCAGCGCGCAAATGGATGCCTTCCACGCGCCGCGAATAAACGAAGACTTCGCGCCAGGGCACGGGCTTGGGCAAGGTGGGAATTTTGGCAGAGTCGATCTTAAAGGCGAGCGCGCCGCTTGCAGCCGGAGCGAATGCGTTGGTGCGCATGCAAGCGTCAATCACGCTGCGATATTGGCGCAAGACACGGTCATCATTGATCGCGGAAACCTGCGCCAATCCCTCAGCATATTGCCGCTCAGCTTCAGCAATTGCGGCTTCGCGATTCCCGCTGAAGCCTGGATCATGGCGCACAGCAAACAAAGCGATGATCGCACCTGTCACCTGCGGAGCGCGCGCTAACGCATCGACCACGGTGTAGATGGTGTAGCTCAGCCCTGTCTGGCGCAGATACCGATAAATGGCGCGCAGCCATTCGGTTTCTCGGGCCGTCAATCGCGTATCGATCACGAGTCGATTGAATGCATCATCCTCGGCCCGGTTGTTTGATACTTCCGCAATCGCCGCTTCGATCGCGTCCGCGCGCGCGATGAGGTCGTCTGTGTCAGCCAGCGGCGGCACTTCAACCAGAAAATCGTGGATCGTCCCCATCGCACCATCAGCAAGCGGGGTTGCGATTTCGCCTAAGACTCGAAAGCCGAAATTCTCCAATCCCGGCACCGCGTCTGACAAAGCAATTTCGCCTGCGTTGTGATAGACTTTCAGGCGCAAGTGGTTCGGCTTGTCATTCGCCAAACGGTAGAGCCTTGTATCAAGAGCGTCGGCGGTCCGGCCGTGGCGCGCAGCCAGCGCGCGCAGTCGGCTGATGTCTTTCGCGGCTTCGCTCGGCCCGTAGAACGCTCGATAGGCCGCAGGAAATGCGTTGGCATAGCGCTGAGCAATGGCAGTGGCTCTGGCGCCCTCATCGTTATCGGTGAGCGCTTCCTCGACCGCATCGCTCCAGCCGCGCAAAAGGTCTTCGAGGCGCTGCTCGAAATGCTGCGCTTGAGGCATTTGAGAGGTGGCGCGTGTATCGATCAGGAACTGCAAGAGCGCCAGCGAGCTCCCTTCAACCTCCAGGCTCCAATCAAGAACGGCGCTGCCTTCAATCTCCAGCAGCATGTCCTGTATCTGCAGCCTGGTGCCGGTTGAAAGCATATCACGCGGCAGCCACACGAAAGCGTAGACGTGTCGCTCGAGCTGAGAGTTTACAAGCACGAGCCGTGGGCGCGGGCGATCAATCAGGCTCATCAACGCTGTGGTCAGCACGCGCACATCGGGCATGCTGAATGCAACCAAGAGATCATGCGGCAGAGCTGTGAAGGCGTGGAGAAGTGCTTTGCCCGCGTGACCTGTGGCGCTGAACCCAAACTCTTGCCTGAGCGCTTTGACCCGCGCTCGCATCACTGGGACTTCCTCTGGCGCGGCTGCCAATCCAGCACTTGTCCAGACGCCTGCGTTGACGCTGAGCGCAACAATTGCGCCGTCCTCAAAACGCGGCACGATGAAGAGATCGAGCGCGGCTCGACGATGCACGGTCGATAGTCGGTTTGCCTTGATGATCAGCAGCGTGCGCGTGGTGCCGTCCTTGCCCGGCTGGTCAAACCAGTCAAAAGCGCGATCAAATGAGGCAGGCGCCAGGATCTGCGCCGCGCTTTCCCGACATATCCCGTAAGCCTCATCCATTGCGCCGCTGCGCGACCGCGTCACATGCCCAAGCTGCGTGAGCATGCCGTGGTTGAGCCATTCCAGCAGGCTCGCGTTTTCAAGCGCTTCGGCTTCG
>JBCBOW010000075.1:0-7499 GCA_039821045.1 Pseudomonadota bacterium | reverse complement strand
CCTGCACCTGTGACCGCGCCTGCAACCGCACCCGTGCGCGTCGCAGCCATTTCGAGCCCGGCTCCAGCCTTTTCGCAAACGAGCCGCCCCGTCGCCAATCCGCTGTCTGCGCCTTCAGGGCGCTGGGGCGTGCAGCTGGGCGCCTTTGGCGTTCCGGGCAATGCTGATCGGCTTTGGGGGCAGCTTGCAGGCAACCCCGCGCTCGCCGGAACATCCAAGGCGCTGGTGCCATCAGGAAGAGTGACCCGCCTCCAAGCAGTGGGTTTCGCCAGTCGCGGTGATGCGCAAGCTGCTTGCACTCGGTTGAAAGCGCAGGGCCAGGATTGCATCGTCGCTAAGCCGCGCGGATAAGCGGACAGTCTAAAACACTTTCTCGAGGGTGCTTCCGCCTGCTAGGCTTAAGGCGTACTCTTGAGGGGAAGCCTGATGACCGAGCCGGTCATGCAGCAGACGGCACGCGCAGTTTTTGGCGATGAGCAAGCGAGAGAAGCCGCTGCGCCGGTCCGTGCTGCGGATCGCATTGCAAGCCTCGATTTCATTCGCGGGATCGCGGTCATGGGGATCCTGGGCGCCAACATCATTGCGTTTGGGCAACCCTTCAACGCCTATATAAGCCCTTCCGCCTTTATCGGTGACGTCGGCGATCCCGGCGGCTGGATGTGGATCACGCAGTTCGTCTTAGTTGATGGCAAGATGCGCGGGCTGTTCACCCTGCTCTTCGGCGCGGGGATGTATCTCTTCATGGAGCGAGCATGGGAGCGCGGCTCGACGCGCTGGCTGCAGGTGTGGCGCTTGGCACTTCTGTTCGTCTTCGGTCTGATCCATTTCTTCTTCATTTGGATCGGCGATATCCTCATCATGTACGGTCTATTGGGGTTTGTTGTGGTTGCGGTCATGCACTGGTCGGCTGCGACGCAGATGAAGGTGGGCTTGTTCGGATATCTGCTTGGCGGATTGATGTTTGCTGCCATGATGACACCGCTTCATCTGGTCGTGGAGACCAGCTTTGGTGATGCGGCTAGCCTTGCCGAGATGCGCGCTGACTTGGAAAAGGGTACTCAAGAGGCGCTGGCTGATGATGCGGAAACGAGCGCTCTTAAGCAAAGTGGCGATTATGCTGGGTTGCTCGAAAAGCGCGTCTCGGAGGAGTGGTCCCTGCCTTTCGCAAACTCGGCTTTCTTTGCGATCGAGACTATTCCGCTGATGCTGATCGGCATGGCGCTTTACCGAATTGGATTTTTCAGCGGCGCCGTGGATCGAGGCAAAATGCTTCGTTGGGGCTGGATCGGTGTGCTTGGGGGCGGGGCGGTCCATCTCGCTATCGGCTTGTACGTGCAGTCGACAGGCTTTGCGTTCTACGCAGCCACGGCGGCTTTCATGGGGTGGAGCTTCCTGCCGCGTCTCGCCATGGTTCTGGGCCTCGCGGCATTGTTGGTGACATATTCTCAGTCATGGAGAGGCTGGCTCGCTGAGCGGATTTCCGCAGCGGGGCGCGCGGCGTTCACCAATTACCTGGGCACGTCGGTTGTGATGTTGTTTGTCTTCCACGGTTGGGCGCTGGGCCTGTATGGCGAACTTAACCGTCCGCAGCTCTATCTTGTCGTACTGTTCACTTGGGCGTTGATGCTTGCGTGGTCAAAGCCCTGGCTTGAGCGCTATCGCTATGGGCCACTCGAATGGCTGTGGCGCTGTTTGACCTATCGCACGCTGTTTGCGTTGAAGCGATGAGCAAACGGTGCTTCTCATGTGGTGGCGCATTCGAGCCTGGTCCCGACGGTGCGACGCATAAATACATGCTCTCGACGCCCGGCTGTTGGGCGGCCTTCGGAGAGGTGCTCGCGCGCGAATATTCCAATCCGCGCTTGTTTGGGTCGAGTCATCGGCTGACCGTCGACGCCTACGCCTGCCAGCATCCTGGCGATCCAGCGGACCGGCGGGCAGTGCAATCGGTGTGGGTGCACGCAACCTCGCTCTGGCTGGTGTTGGAGGCAGGGGCTTCACATAATCTGGCAACCCAAGCGCTCAAAACTCTTGCTGGTCGAACATTCGACGCTCTGCCTGAGGCGCCCACACACTTTGAGCACACCCATAGCGATGTCTTGAAAGCGCCTCTCGCTGATCACGAAGCGCAGGCGCAGGCGTGGGCCAAGGCTTCCCTCGCAGGCTGGGCGGCCATTCATGATCGATTGGAAGAGTTTTCGCGAGAAATTCTCAACTAGGGGCTTGCTATTGAGAACGGATCGCATATCTTCGGTTCTGCAACTGATTTGCAGGAAAGATTCGACCGTTCATGTATATTTGCATCTGCAACGCAATCCGGGAAACTGACCTTCGCCAAGCTGCATTGGAAGGTCAGGGTGATGCGGAGGCGACTTATGCCAAGCTCGGCAAGCGACCAAATTGCGGACAATGCCTTGGTAAAGCAGGTGAAATCATTGAACAGGAGCGCAGCGGCGCCTCATGCGATAAGCTCGCAGTATAAGTAGCGCAGGCGCTATTGCGAGAGGATCGCAAGCGACTGTTTTTGTTGAAAAATTTTGGAACCACCCTCTTGTCTGACGATTGGAACGATGCATAATCGCATCGTGATAGGACCGTGCTCGCTCACCCAGCGGGCGCGGCAAACGTTTCAGAAGGAGTGGCGCCATGAAGGGCGATCCGAAAGTCATCGAATTTCTCAACAAGGCTCTCACCAACGAGCTGACCGCGATCAACCAGTATTGGCTGCATTACCGCGTGCTCGACGATTGGGGCGTGACGAAGCTTGCGGCTTACGAGCGCAAGGAATCGATCGAAGAAATGGAGCACGCAGACAAGCTCGCAGCGCGTGTGCTGTTTCTTGATGCTCTGCCGAACTTTCAAGCGATCCACAATCTGCGCGTGGGCGAGACAGTAGAGGAAATCCTCAAAGCCGACATGGCGCTTGAAGAAGATGCAATTCCGCTGCTGCGCGATGCTGTCGAATACAGCGAGAGCGTGCGCGACTATGTCAGCCGCGATCTGTTTGCTTACATCCTCGACAATGAGGAAGAGCATGTCGACTTTCTCGAAACCCAGTTCGACATGATCGAGCGGATGGGTCTTGAGAATTACGTCCAACTGCAGAGCCAAGCTGCGGGCGAAGGCGAATAGACACAGCCTCGCTTGCGATTGAAGAGGGTCCGTGGCGTGTCAGTGCCGCGGGCCCCTTTTTGTGGGCCAACCCTCTAGAGCCCGCGCTCGGTCTTAAATCCGTTCGCAGCTAGCTTTGTCTCCAGGCCAAAATTAACGAGGCCTGTGATCAAGAGCCCCATCGTCGCCACCCAAAGCACCGCTATCGCAGTGCCTATGCGCGCTTCGATATAGGCTGAGACAAACAACAGCGCGATAACCAGACTGATCACAGCCGCCGCAGATGTAGAAAGCATGATGGCGCGCCGGGCAAATCGCCGCCGCGCGCAAAGCCATTTGACTTCCGCGCCATGAGTCACCTCACACGAAATGTCTGAGCTCTCTGACAAGCGCTCGATCCTGCCAGCGATCCAGATCAGCCGGGCCATCATCACATTCATGATACCCCCGATACCGACCAGCAGGAACGCTGGCGTGAGGCTGAGCTCCAGCGCACGCTGAACATCCGTCGTACGCGAGGTGCGTTCAATCAGGTCTGCTGCCAGATCAGAGGCGCTGAGAATATCGAGCATTAGGCCTTGTCCGAACCGCCGGAATAGTTTCCGCCGCCGCCCTTGTTTGCATTGTAGGGGTTTTTGGGGCTCTTGAGCGTCACACGCACGGGCACCGCGTCAAATCCCAGTTTTGCCCGTATGCCGTTGACGAGATAGCGCTCGTAACTCTTGGGCAGATCATCGAGCCGTGTGCCGAAAATGACAAAGCGTGGCGGGCGGGTGCCAGCTTGCGTAATGTAGCGCAGCTTGACGCGGCGTCCACCGGGCGCGGGTGGGGGATTAGCCGCAAGCGCATCATCGAACCAACGGTTGAGAGCAGCGGTGGGCACACGGCGTGACCAGCTCTCCCGCAGGGCGAAAGCGGCGCCGAGCATCGCATCGAGACCCTTGCCTGTCTTTGCGCTGACGGCGAGGAGCGGCAGCCCCCGAACCTGCGCAAGCCCATCATCGAGCGCTGCGCGGATGCCGTTGAAGAGCGCGGATGGCTCGTCCGCCACATCCCACTTGTTGATCGCGATCATCAAGGCGCGGCCCTCTTCAAGCACCATCGAAGCGATCTTGAGATCCTGGTGTTCGAGGCCCTGAGTGGCATCGAGCAGCAAAACCACGACTTCGGCAAAATCAACCGCGCGGCGCGCATCGGCAACCGAGAGTTTTTCAAGCTTCTCAGTCACATTGCGCTTCTTGCGCATTCCTGCGGTGTCGATCAGGCGGATTTCGCGCGGCTCGCCTGTCTTGGGATCGGTCCACTCCCAATCGATTGCAATCGAATCGCGCGTGATCCCGGCCTCCGGCCCGGTGAGCAAACGGTCTTCGCCCAGCAAGCGATTGACCAAGGTGGACTTGCCCGCGTTGGGTCGGCCAACAATGGCCAATTTCAGAGGACCTAGTGGCGCGTCTTCGTCGTCTTCCTCAAAAGCCTGCGCGGCAGCGGCCTCCGCCGCCTCAGCGGCTTCGGCTTTATCGCCAATGATCGGCCATAGCGCGGCAAACAGGTCTGCCACACCTTCGCCATGCTCCGCGGAAAGTGGGACCGGATCGCCAAGGCCCAGCGCGTAGCTTTCGAGCACGCCTGCTTCGCCAGTTGCGCCCTCAGCTTTGTTCGCCACCAACACAACGGGGACGGGCTGGCCATGCTCACCGGGTTGCTCGCGCAAAAACTGCGCAATCTCTTCATCGAGAGGGGTCAGCCCCGCCCGCGCATCCACGACAAAGAGAGCCGCGTCTGCACCCTCAAGGCTGACTTCGGTTTGCGCGCGCATACGTCCTGGCAGCGAGTTCGGGTCTTCGTCTTCCCATCCGGCTGTATCCACAATGGTGAAGGCTAGGCCGGCCACTTCAGCATCGCCCATGCGCCGATCACGCGTGACACCGGGCTGATCATCGACAAGCGCGAGCTTTTTGCCCACGAGCCGATTGAACAGCGTCGACTTGCCCACGTTGGGACGACCGATGATGATGACATTGGGCTTCATTCTGGCTCGCAAGTGGACCCTGCAAGCTCTTTAAGCAAGCAGCGCTGGCAGCTTAGTCTTTCTTGGCGACCGGAGGATTGTCGCCGAGATCTTCAAAATAGGCTTCGACAGGGCCGGTAAGCTTGATCAGCAGCGGGCGGCCTTTGCGATCAACGGTTTTGCCAGCCTGAACGCGCACCCAGCCTTCTGATATGCAGTATTCCTCGATATCGGTGCGCACCGCGCCTTTGAAGCGGATGCCGACACCGCGCTGAAGCACTTCGGCGTTGAAGTGATTGGCGGCGGGATGCACTGCCAGCCGATCCGGCGGTACGTCAGAACCAGCGGTGGCGGGTGTCTCGGTGCTTTCAGGTGTCTCGTCATTCATGCAGGCGCCCTTAATCGCGACTGCATGCGTAAACAAGCCAGTTGCTCTTGCCCTTTTGCGAGAGCGGCGATACAGGCCCTCGCTAAAGCGCGCGGGGGGCCTTAGGGTTTCCCGCGCGGCTTCGTTCGGGCATGCGGGCGTGGCGAAATTGGTAGACGCGCCAGATTTAGGTTCTGGTATCGCAAGATGTGGGGGTTCGAGTCCCTTCGCCCGCACCAAACTCGCCGCAAGACCGCACGCACCGATCCACTCATGATTATCGCTTAAGAAGGCTCAAAGTACCCACCTCATGCAGACCCAGCAGACCCTTAATGAAGGCCTGAAGCGCGCCTACCAGATCACGATCACCGCCGAAGAGCTTGGTGCCAAGGTTGATGCGGAGATCAAGAAGATCGCTCCGCAAGTCAAAATGCCCGGCTTTCGCCCAGGCAAGGTGCCCGCCAATCTCGTCAAGAAGATGCACGGTGAGCAGATTCACGCGCAGACCCTCAACGATATGATCCGCGAGTCGGTCGATAAGCTGATGGCTGATGAAGAGCTGCGCCCGGCCATGCAGCCGAGCGTCGCGCTGGGTGAGGATTATGAGGAAGGCAAGAACGCTGAGCTGACGGTTGAGGTTGAAGTCCTCCCCGAAATCGAAGCACCAAGCATTGAAGGCTTGAAGCTTGAAAAGCTCGTTGTGCCGGTTGCTGATGAACAGATCGACGAGGCGATCCTCAACATTGCTGGCCAAAATAAGAGCTATAAGGATGCGGCCAAAACGAAGAAGGCGGCCGAAGGTGATCAGCTGATTATCGATTTCGTCGGCAAGCTTGATGGCGAAGAGTTTGAAGGCGGCAAAGCCGAAGATGCGCCGCTAGTGATCGGCTCAGGTGCGTTCATCCCCGGCTTCGAAGAGCAGCTTGCCGGCGTCAAGACAGGCGACGAGAAGACTATCACGGTCACTTTCCCTGAAGACTACCAAGCTGAAAACCTCGCAGGCAAAGAGGCGACATTCGACATCACTGTGAAACAGGTGAAGGTCGAAACCGAGACTGAAATCAATGATGAGTTTGCGACCAATCTCGGCCTCGACAGCTTGGATAAGCTTAAAGAGATCATGAAAGGTCAGCTTGAGCAGCAGACCGCTGGTCTCACGCGGACGCAGATGAAGCGCGCGCTCCTCGATCAGCTTGCCGCTGGCCACGATTTTGCAGTGCCGCAAACCATGGTTGACGCGGAGTTTGAGCAAATCTGGACGCAGCTTCAGCAGGAAGCGGCCAAGGAAGAAGATCCGGAAGGCGCGCTCAAGCAGATTGAAGACGAAAAGGACGAGTATCGCAGCATTGCCGAGCGCCGCGTGCGTCTTGGGCTCCTCCTTTCCGAAATCGGTCAGGCCAATGGTGTCGAAGTCACCAGCCAGGAAATGTCGATGCTGATCCAGCAGGCAGCGCAGCAATATCGCGAGGAAGATCGCGAGCGCTTCATGCAGTACATTCAGTCAGAGCCGATGGCGGCTGCTCAGCTGCGCGCGCCCCTCTACGAAGACAAGGTGGTCGACTTCCTGTTCGACAAAGCGGAAGTGACTGAGCGCGAAGTGACTCAGGAAGAGCTTCAGGCTGCTATCGAAGCGGACGAAGACGGTGAAGCGCCCGCAGCGGCTGCTGAGGAAAAGCCGGCTCCCAAAAAGACGGCACCGGCTAAGAAGAAAGCTGCTCCCAAGAAGCAGGCTGACGATACGGCTGGAGAAGCCGAAGCGGAAGCCAAGCCTGCTGCCAAGAAGGCACCAGCAAAGAAGAAAGCCCCCGCGAAAAAGAAAACTCCGGCCAAAAAGGCCGACAAGGGCGCGGAGGAAGGCGCCGAGTAATCGACTCCGCTCTTTGGCGCGCCCGGTGCTTTAGTCGGCGGGCTGCCACGGTTTGAATGAAGGCGTGGGCAATGATGTTGTCCGCGCCTTTTCATAGGCGGCGCCCACTTTGAGCACCTCATGGTCGGCAAATTTCGCGCCGAAAA
>JBCBOW010000074.1:0-7527 GCA_039821045.1 Pseudomonadota bacterium | reverse complement strand
CGAGGCCTTGCAGGTGGAGCGCACCGCATCGACGCTGGCCGCGCCCTCATTGATGCACGCGATCACTTGACCCTTGGACACACCGTTGCAGCCGCAGATTTCTGCGTCGTCCGATAAAGCTGCAACGGCGGCGTTAGGGTCCAGCGCGCCCCCTCCCGAGGCGAAGGCTTGTCCGAAAATCAACGCCTCGCGAATGTCGGAGACGTCTTCCTGGTTTTTGAGCAGGTCAAAGTACCAATTGCCGTCCTGCGTATCGCCATAGAGCACCGCGCCGATGACCCGGTCATCCTTGACCACGACGCGCTTGTAGATGCCGCGCGCTGCATCGCGCATGACGATGTCTTCGCAATCCTCTCCACCGGAGAAGTCTCCCGCGGAGAACAGGTCGACGCCCGACACTTTAAGCTTGGTCGAAGTGACCGAGCCTTCGTAGGGCTTGGGTTGCGTAGCCAGACCCGCTGCAAGCGCGCGGCACATATCCCAGATCGGCGCGACCAGACCATAGCACGCCCCGCGATGCTGGACGCATTCGCCCACCGCCAAGATGTTGGGGTCCGAGGTGACCATGTGATCATCGACCACAATGCCGCGCTCGACCTCGAGACCGCTGGCCTTAGCCAAAGTCGCATTGGGCCGGATGCCGACCGCCATGACCACAAGGTCAGCTTCGATTTTGGTCCCGTCTTTGAGCTTTACGCCGCCAACCCGCCCGTCCTTTTCTAGGATCTCGGCGGTGTCAGCGCCCGTGAGGATTGTCATGCCGCGCCCTTCAAGCTCAGACTTGAGCAAGTAGCCCGCCGCTTCATCAAGCTGGCGCTCCATCAGCGTCGGCATCAGGTGCAGCACGGTCACATCCATGCCGCGAAGGCTCAGGCCGTGCGCCGCTTCAAGGCCGAGCAATCCGCCACCGATAACAACCGCCTTGGTGCTTGTTTCAGCAGCCGCGAGCATCGTCTCGACATCATCCAGATCACGGAACGTAACGACGCCCGGCAAGTCCTTCCCCGGCACCGGGATAACAAACGGATCAGAGCCTGTTGCGATCAGCAGGCGATCGTAGCTTTCTATCCGACCACCGCGCGAGACAACCTGACACGCCTCGCGATCAATGTGGATCACCGGATCACCGCTCACCAATGTGATATCGTTTTGCGCATACCATTCAGCGGTGTTGATCACGATCTCATCATAGGTCTTCTCGCCCGCTAGCACGGGGGAGAGCATGATGCGGTTGTAGTTCACGCGCGGCTCTGCACCGAAGATTGTGACGGCATAGCGTGCCGGCTCCAGCGCGAGGATCTCTTCCACCGCGCGGCAGCCGGCCATGCCGTTGCCGATCACCACAAGGCGCTCTCGGTCTCCCAGGCTTTTGCCTCTGTCGAACCCGGTCTGCACGTTCACATCTCTCTCCAATGGTTAATCAGGTCGCGGCCAAGATCAGAAGCTGATCCCGGCTTGAATGGTGAAGCGCTCGGTATCGACCGCGAAATCGTTGGCCTGGTAATTCCCGTATTTGGCCAACAGACCGACCGGGCCCACCTTGAAGCGGATCACCGCATCAAACTCGGTGCCGTAATCAATGTTGCCAAAGGCGCTGTCGAACTCGTGATAGGTGGCGAGCGCGGTGATCCCGCCGGGAAGGCCAGGGATCTTGAAGTTTTTCACCAGCCGCACATTCGCATCGCGAAGGCCCGTGGGCGGCGTGACCAAGAAGAGATCGGCAAAGCCGTTAAACTTGTGCGCGGTGGCCAGCGGCGTTTGGAACGAGGCAATGCCGTTGTCACTGCCAAGCTCTTCATATTGCAGGCGCAAGGTGAAGCCAGCGATCTTCGCGCTCCCTTCTGCAAGGTAGTATTCGGTGCTGTAATCCGTCGGGTTGTCGCCCGTGTCAGACTGAGTTGCGATGCTGCCCTTGACGCCGAGCTTGAGCGGACCTGCCGGGATAGAGGCGCTGCCCGTCACCCCAAAGGTCTCGCTCGAGAAGGCGACGCGCGTATCGTAATCGAGATCATAACGATAAGCGACGATGCGCACTGGGCCTGGCGCAACGGCGATGCGCGTCAGGATAAAGTCGCCCTCAAACTCCTCATTGGGGCTTTCTGAACCAAAGATCGTGCGCTGCGAGATGGCGTAGGAATTGTCGATCTCGACCGGGCCGAACTTGCTTTGCACTCGGACAGCATCAAAGGTCTGTTCGTTCTGCCGCCACACCACATTGCCAACGAAGCGCGCGTCTTCATGGATGATGCGCTGGCGGCCCAGCTTGATCTGAAAACGGCCGCTCTTGTATCCAATGTTGAGCCGATTGAGCTCGGCGGTCTCGGGATCGGCGATCACCGGGAAAGGCTCAATGCCGTTGCTCGGGATCGTATCATTAAAGCTATCATCAAGATGCCCGGTAAACTCGCCTTCGGCGAGCAGCGAAAAGCCCGCAACCTTGAGCTCAGCGCCAGCGCGTGCGCGAATCGTGACTGAAGAAGCGGCTTCTTCAAAGGTAGGCTGATCTGCGGTCTCAAGACGAAAGCGCGCATCCAGAATGGGATCGAGCGTTACGCCATCGCCAACTTCGATCGGATCGAGCGGCCCGGCGAGCGCGGGCGCGGCGCTCAGAGTGGCTGCCAAAGCGGCGGTGACGAGACAGGTGTTAAAAGCAAATCTATTGGCAATGTGACGCATTAAGACCCCCTTGCGCCCTTCTTGGGCGTCATTTTTGTGGGAAGCCGAGCATCGTTGCCCGCCAGAGTGCGGCTCCTGAATTGAGCCGACGGAGAGGAGCGGCTTGATAAGAGCGGCGCCATTGCCATTGCTCCGAGCCACCAAACGAGGATCAGGCCGCTTTCGCGTCCGGACCGTGATCATACTCAGCCAGGAAGTGCAGAACCTCTTGGCGATATTGATAGAATTGCGGATGTTCGAGCAGCTCTTTGCGGTCGCGCGGGCGCGGCAGATCGACATCAAGAACCTTGCCGATCGTCGCGCGCGGGCCGTTGGTCATCATCACCACTCGGTCTGCAAGCAGGATCGCTTCATCGACATCGTGCGTGACCATGATCGCGGTGACTTTGGTGCGGTTCCAGGTTTCGACCAGAACGTCCTGCAAGTCCCAGCGCGTCAGGCTGTCGAGCATGCCGAAAGGCTCATCGAGCAGCAGCAGGCGCGGAGACAGCGCGAAGGCGCGCGCGATGCCAACCCGCTGACGCATGCCATTCGACATTTCAGCGGCAAGCTTGTCTTTTGCATCGCTCAGGCCAACTCGGTCGAGGTAATAGTCAACGATGTCCCTACGCTCGGCTTTGCCCGCATGCGGGTATACCCGCTCCACACCCAAAGCGACATTCTGGCGCGCGGTGAGCCATGGCATGAGACTTGGCGCTTGAAACACCACCGCTTTGTCCGGCCCCGCGGTCTCGATCTCGCGATTATCGAGCACGATACCGCCACCCGTGATCTCATTGAGGCCCGCTGCCATGGTCAACACCGTGGACTTGCCGCAGCCTGAGTGACCGATCAGCGAAATGAACTCACCCTTGTCCATCAGCAGGTTGAAGTTTTCGACGACCTTCAAGGGGCCTTTGGGCGTGGGATAAACCTTGTCGAGCTTGAAAAACTCCAGATAGCGTTTCTCGACCGCGCTTCTTGCTGCATCGAGATACGCCTGGGGTGGCTCCTCGCTCTGCTTCTTCTTCGCGAGGAGATCGATTGGTGCCACTTTGGGCAGATCAATCGCGCTCTCGCCAACCGTGCCGCTCTCCGCGTTCAGGGAGCCGAGATAGCCAACGATCTCCTTGCGCAGCTTTTGATAAAGCAGGTCATCATTGATCGCCTCGCGCTCACGTGGGCGAATGACCTCCACGTCCCAAATCTTACCGATCTTCGCCGCTGGAGCCGGAGTGAGCACAGCGATCCGGTCTGCCAGAAGCAGCGCTTCATCAACATCATTGGTGACGAGCAGGATCGTGCGACCCTCTTCTTTGCGGATCCGCTCAATCTCGTCCTGAAGCTTGGCTCTGGTGAGCGCGTCAAGCGCGGAAAGCGGTTCGTCGAGCAGCAGAATCTCCGGCTCCATCGCCAGAGCGCGGGCCACCGCAACACGCTGGCGCATCCCGCCTGAAAGCTGCGCGGGCTTGCGGTCCATCGCATGGCCCAGGCCAACCAGCTCGACCTTCTGTTTGACGAGCGCCCGGCGCTCCTCCTTGCTGCGATCCTTGTGCACCGCATCGACCGCGAGTGTGACGTTGCCCTCAACGCTGAGCCATGGGAACAGCGAGTAGGACTGAAACACGAGCCCACGTTCGCGGTCCGGCCCGTCGATCGGCTTGCCGCGCAAAGTCATCATGCCGCTGTCGGGTTCGATCAGCCCTGCAATCGAATTGATCAGCGTGGTCTTGCCCGCGCCTGAAAAGCCCAGAATCGCGACGAACTCGCCTTCGCGCACATCCAGATCGATGCCATCAAGGACTTCAGTCGTACTGCCGGTTTTGGCGGTGTAGGCTTTGGAGACGCCCCTTAGGGAGAGGAATGCTTGGTCAGTCATCGCGCCCTCCCTCAAACCGTGCGGTTCTTCGAAGCAAGCGCTTGCAGGCCCATCATGATCCGATCGAGCATAAAGCCGATCAGGCCAATCACGATCACGGCGAACATGATGCGGCTGAGGCTTTGCGAAGAGCCGTTCTGGAACTCATCCCACACAAATTTGCCAAGTCCGGGATTCTGGGCGAGCATTTCTGCTGCGATCAACACCATCCAGCCCACACCCAGCGACAAGCGCATGCCGGTGAAGATGTATGGCAGCGAGGCAGGCAGGACGAGTTTGGTGAGCTTATCGAACCAGCCCAGCCGCAGCACTTTGCCGACATTGAGCAAATCCTTGTCGATCGAACTCGTGCCAACCGCGGTGTTGATCAGCGTCGGCCAGAGCGAGCACAACATCACCACCAGCGCCGAGATCACGAAGGCCTTTGGAAGCAGCGGATCAGCGCTCGTGATCATCGCAGAGATCACCATAGTCACAATGGGCAGCCAAGCGAGGGGGCTCACCGGCTTCATGATCTGCACCAGCGGGTTGATCGCTGCGTTGAACCGGGTCGAAAGCCCCGCCATCAGCCCGATCGGCACCGCAAAGATCGTCGCGAGGAAAAAGCCCAGAGCAACCGTTTCGAGCGAGGTAATGATCTGATCAAGGAAGGTCGGCGGGCCTGCGTAGGTGAAGTCACGAACCGCGCCCGGATTGCCCGCAGCGATCGCCGCTGCGTTGTTGGCCTCTTGCTGGGCATAGAAATCCGCCTCAGCTTGCTTTGCAGCGGAATACTCACTGTAGAGGCCAGCCCCCGCTTCTGCGACTTCCGCGGGCCCGGGAAGAGTGCCCAGCGACGTGTCCACCTGCGGCGCGAGCGCCGCCCACGCCGCGATGAATGCCACAATCCCGATGATCGGCCAGACGAGACCCGTTGCAATCTCCTTTGCCTTCACCAGGACAGCGTTGGGCTGCGCCTCAGCTTCGGCTTCGGGCGCGCGCGCAGACATGCCTGGCGATGCTGGCGCGATTGGCTGCGCCGTTACTGCGCTCGCAGGAGCGGGAGGTTCGTTCTGATCAGCAAATGCTGTGGCCATGTGAGGCACTCCTTGAGAGAGGATCGGAGGTTTATTGCCGGTTGAGATTAGCCGCCCGAAACGCCGGCAGCTGTCACGCTCTGGCCCTGCTTGAGACCAATCGGGAACTTGGAAAGATAGTCATTGGGCTTGGAACCATCGAAGGTGATCCCGTCGATAAAGCCGGCTTGCTCGCCGCGATATCCGTCGGTCTCCGGTACGCTATCAGCCGGGATGACACCCTCTTCAACCAGCTCATTGGCCGCCGCGAGATAAAGATCGGGGCGATAGACAGCCTTGGCGGTATCAAAGTACCACTGATCATCCTTGTCATCGGCGATCTGGCCCCAGCGGCGCATCTGCGTGAGGTACCAGATGGCGTCTGAGTAGTAGGGATAGCCAGCGAACTTATCGAAGAAGATATTGAAACCCTCCGCCTCGCGCGTGTCGCCAGGCTCGAAGGTGAACACCCCGGTCATGGAGGCTGCGATAACTTCAGCATCCGCGCCGACATAGTTAGGCCGCGCGAGGATCTCGACGGCCTCTTTCCGGTTGGCGCCGCCATCAGCGTCGAGCCATTGCTGCGCTTTGATGATCGCGCGCAGCATCGCCGCGGTCGTCGCAGGATACTTCTCGGCGAAGTCTTCGCGCAGACCAAAGACCTTTTCCGGGTTGTCGTTCCAAATCTGATCATCGGTGATCACGGGCACGCCGATCTTCTTGAAGACCGCCGCCTGGTTCCACGGCTCGCCCACGCAATAGCCCTCGATCGTGCCCGCTTCGAGCGTTGCGGGCATTTGCGGCGGCGGGGTAACGGAAAGCTTCACGTCGGCATCGATCACGCCCTGCACATCGCCATCCGCATAATAGCCCGGCTTTAGGCCACCCGCTGCGAGCCAGTAACGAAGCTCGTAATTGTGGGTGCTGACCGGGAAGACCATGCCCATATTGAAAGGCTTGCCCTGCGCCTCGAAGTTTTCGACCACCGGCTTTAGGACTTCAGCGCTAATCGGGTGCACCGGCTTGCCGTCTGCGCCCTTGGGCAGGTCCGCCTTAATCATGTCCCAGACCTTGTTGGAAAGCGTGATCGCATTGCCGTTAAGATCAAGGCTCAGTGGCGCGATCAGATCAGCTTTGGTGCCATACCCAATGGTGGCAGCGAGCGGTTGGCCTGCGAGCATATGCGCGCCGTCAAGCTGCCCGCCAATCACGCCATCGAGCAACACTTTCCAGTTGGCCTGCGGCTCGAGCGTTACGTTAAGGCCTTCTTCTGCAAAATAGCCCTTCTCTTTCGCAATCGCGAGCGGCGCCATGTCGGTGAGTTTGATGAAGCCGAACTTGAGGTTGGCCTTTTCGATCTCGCCATCGAGCGTGGCTGCCACCACACCATCGGTCGAGCCCTCTGGCGAACCGCCGCAGCCTGAAAGCGCAACACTGCTCGCAAGCAGCGCTGCCATCACGCCGCGCCGGTTCCATCCGATTTTGCCAAAGCCACCCGATTTAGCGCTCATCAATTCTCGCTCCTTAACCCTGCTCGAAAGCCCAAAATGAAAAGCCGCCTCGATGCTCTCCCACTAGGTGGGAAGGCTTCGGGCGGCGTCGATGCCACGAATTTTTTTGCTCAATTACGCCAGCTTAGGAAGCTTTCCTGCGTTGGAAAGATGCGACGTGTACGAATCGAATAACCGATAGGTCAGTGTCATGCAAATGCAATTTTGCAGCGCAGCATTATTTTTGCGCTGCGATATAGGTTTCAAGCATATCGGGATCAAAGCTCTGTCCATCGAAAAACGTGTTGTTTTCAAGGAGGATAGTGCCGTCTTGCGTGGAAGCCTGAAGCGCTTCGGATACGCTTCCTTCCACTTTGGAACTCGCCGTTGGCAGGGGATCATTAGTCGCGCTTAAGGCGCTGCGATAGACATCTGGCCGGAACACTCT
>JBCBOW010000073.1:0-7529 GCA_039821045.1 Pseudomonadota bacterium | reverse complement strand
CTTGGAGTTTTTGCAGCTTATGGCAACGGTCAAGCAGTGGCATTCGCTCGATATTGACAGCGCGCTGGAAGCCAAAAAGGTGCTCGGCGATGAGATGAGCTCAACCCTTTTCACGATCGCCAAGGATGTGAAAATCCAGGTCGAGTTTAACCCCGCTGTGGTCAGCCAGTATCGGCTGGTCGGATATGAAAACCGCGCGCTGCGCGAAGAGGATTTCGACAATGACAAGGTCGATGCCGGCGATATCGGTGCGGGCCATCAGGTGACCGCGATCTACGAGATCGTGCCCGCCGGCACCAAGGGCTGGATCGCGCCGCGCCGGTATGAGGACAAGACGCCCGCCACGGCTACGAAGCTCAAAGGGGAAGCGGCGCATATCAAGCTGCGCTACAAGCTGCCGGGTGGCACCCGCTCCAAGCTGATCGATACGGTGGTGATGAGCAGCGATCTGGCCAAAGCGCAAAAGCCGCGCGGGGATTTCGCCTTCGCCGCCTCGGTCGCTGCGTTCGGACAGCTGCTGCGCGGCGATGAACTGATGGGCGAGTTTGGCTTTGACGATATCGGCACGCTCGCCGGATCGCAGCAGAACTACTGGCGCCAGGAATTTCTCCAATTGAACGCTCTGGCGGCAGGCATGAAAGGCGGCTGAAAACCGCATAGCGTGGCCGCCTACCGCACCCAGCGGAGGTGGTCTCCAGACCCCTATGAGAGGCTGGCGCGTGGCTACGGAGCCCCACGCGCCAGCCTCAGCGTTTTGTATGACTGTTGCAGGATAGCGCGGCGCTGCTAAGGGCGCCGACAGCTACAGTTCAAACCCGGAGAGTTGATACGATGTCGAGCGACTTTGCCTCGATCCTGCCATTCCTTTTGATCGCTGCGGTGCTGTTCGCGGTCTCGGCCTGGCTCCTCATTAAGAGCGGACGCAGCACCACGGTGATTCGCGATGAGACCGCTGGGCTGAAACGCGATGTGCTTGATGAAGGCGCAGCGCCTGCGCAGCGCAATCAGGCTCTGATCGATGCAGCGCCCGCCGCTGCGGCTCAACCGGCACCCGCGCCAACCCCAGCTCCGACCCCAGCACCAACCCCTGCTCCAGCTCCGGCCCCTGCTCCAACGCCCACGCCCGCACCCGTGGCAACGCCCGCCCCGGTCCCGGCTCCTGCTCCTGCTCCTGCGCCGGCACCTGCGCCCGCGGCCAGTGACGATCTCACCATGATCAAAGGCGTCGGGCCAAAGCTCGTCGCGCTGCTGGCCGATCTGGGGGTGACCTCGTTTGCACAGGTTGCCGCCTGGAGCGAGGAGGATGTCGCCCGGGTGGACGCCAAGCTTGGACGTTTCAAAGGCCGCATCACCCGCGACCAGTGGGTTGAGCAGGCTAAGCTGCTGATGAAAGACGATAAGTCCGATTTCGAGGCAAGATTCGGCAGCAAATAGAAATTAATTGGAACGTGACTGTCTAAAGTGTGTTACACTCCTTACCGTTCGATCAGGCACGGTCGACATCGGGGATCAAAGGCAACAGGGAGAAGTAACATGGCTCAAACAGTCTTGGTCGCCGAGGATGAACTGATCATCGCGTTCGATCTGTGCGACACTGTTGAGGAAGCGGGATACGAAGTCGAAGGACCGCATAGCGGCATCTCTTCGGCCATGCTGGCGTTTCAAAAAGAAAAACCAGCGATTGCTATCCTCGATGTCGAACTGGATGATGGCAATGTGTTTCCGCTGGCCAAGAAGCTGATCGCGGAAGACGTTCCGGTGATCTTCCATTCCGGACAGCGCAGCGCAGCGCAAGTGGAGGAGCAGTTTCCTGAGGCGCACACACTCGCCAAGCCCTGCCCGCCCGCTGATATGCTGCAAGCGGTAAACCGGATCCTTCAGGATAAGGGCGCCGCGGCCTAAGCAAGGGCCATGCTGACAAGCGGAGCCGCGCGCTAGGTTTGGCGAGCGCGGCTACGCTTGCGATTGCGCGCCAAGCCTGCAAAAAGCGCCTGACTGGTTTCAGGAGCAACTAACCCGTGAACGCCCCCTTCAATTCGCCCACAGCCTCAAGCGAAGATCTCACCGCCAATCCGGGCCCAAACGCAGGCATCGTCCCGTTCAATTGGGAAGACCCGTTTGATCTCGAAAGCCAGCTGACCGAAGAAGAACGGATGATCCGCGATGCCGCGCACGGCTTTGCCCAAAGCGAGCTGCAACCGCGCGTGATCGAAGCTTTTCGCAATGAAACGAGCGCGCCGGAGCTTTTCCCGCTGATGGGCCAGGCCGGGCTGCTGGGCGCGACGATCCCTGAAGAGTTTGGCGGCGCGGGCGCGTCTTATGTTTCTTACGGCCTGATCGCGCGCGAGATTGAGCGGGTCGACAGCGGCTACCGCTCCATGGCGAGTGTCCAATCCAGCCTCGTGATGCATCCGATCAACGCTTACGGATCAGACGAGCAGCGCCGCAAATATCTGCCGGGTCTGGCCTCGGGCGAACTGATCGGCTGCTTTGGCCTGACTGAACCTGACGCGGGCTCAGACCCTGCCGGCATGAAAACCTACGCCAAGAAGGACGGCGATGGATATGTGATCTCCGGTTCGAAAACCTGGATCTCCAATTCGCCTTTCGCGGATGTCTTTGTCGTCTGGGCCAAGAGCGAAGAGCACGGCGGCGGCATTCGCGGCTTTATCCTCGAAAAGGGCATGGAGGGCCTCTCCGCGCCCAAGATCGAAGGCAAGATTTCGCTGCGCGCTTCAACCACCGGCATGATCATGATGGACGAGGTTAAGCTGCCCGCAGACGCTTTGCTCCCCAATGTTCAGGGCCTCAAAGGCCCGTTCGGCTGCCTTAACCGCGCGCGCTACGGCATCAGCTGGGGCGCCATGGGCGCAGCGGAATTCTGCTTGGCCGCGGCGCGCCAATATGGCCTCGATCGCAAGCAATTTGATCGCCCGCTCGCTGCAACGCAGCTGTTCCAAAAAAAGCTCGCGGACATGATGAGCGACATTGCGCTTGGCCTCCAAGCGAGCCTTCGCGTCGGTCGCCTGATCGATGAGCATCGCTTCAGCCCCGACATGATCAGCATCGTCAAGCGCAACAATGTCGGCAAGGCGCTGGATATCGCCCGCATGGCGCGCGACATGCACGGCGGCAACGGCATCAGCGAGGAATATCAGGTCATCCGCCACGCGGTGAACCTGGAGACAGTCAACACCTATGAAGGCACGCATGATGTCCACGCGCTGATCCTGGGCCGCGCGATCACGGGCATCCCGGCGTTTGCGTGAGCCCTTCGCGCGAGCAAGGGGCTGGCGCGCTGTCCTACACCGCCGCAGCACAGTATGATCGCGGCATGTTCGCTCGGCTCGCCCTTTTCCGCATCCGCCACGGCGGGCGATTTGCAAGGCGCAGCTTTTTTGCGCTTAGACAGTGTGCCAGGTGTGTCACACGTTCTCTACGTGCGACGAACCGAGTGCATTAAGGAGAGAATCGCATAATGAAGCTCTTCGCCTACTTCCGCTCTTCGACCTCGTATCGCTTGCGCATTGCGCTCGAGTTGAAGGGGCTCGATTATGAGGTGATCCCGATCGATCTGCGCACCGCTGAGCAGAAGGGACCGGAATACACCGCGCGCAATCCCTTCGCCTCGGTGCCCATGCTGGAAGCCGATGGACGAGACCGGGCGCAATCTATGGCGCTGCTCGAATGGCTCGAAGAAGCTTACCCCGAGCCGCCGCTGATGCCCGCCTCAATCGAAGCGCGCTACACCGTGCGCGAGCTCGCTTATGCGATCGCAACCGAGATCCACGCGGTCAACAATCTGCAAGTGCTCAAATATCTGCGCGAGCCGCTTGGCCATGGCGATGCGGAGGTGGACGCCTGGTATCATCATTGGCTCGCGCGCACGTTTGATCCGGTCGAAGCGCGGCTGGCGCAGCTTGATGCGGGAGATTTCCTGATGGAGGCTCCGGGCCTGTTCGAAACCGTTCTCCTCCCACAGCTCTTCAACGCGCGCAAACTCGCCTTTGACTTGGCGCCCTACCCGCATATGACGCGGATCGAAGCGGCCTGTCTGGCGCTGGAGCCGTTCCAGAATGCCTATCCGGACAATCAGCCAGACAGCCCGGATTACAGGCCCGAAAACAAGCCCGCCGCATAAGAGGCGCGGCGCACCTGAGAGGGAAAACGCAATGAAACTCGCCAGCCTCAACAATGGCACGCGCGACGGCAAGCTGGTCGTCGTTTCCAAGGACCTCACCCGCTGCTGCGCGGCGGGATACATCGCGCCAACGTTGCAAACAGCGCTCGACAATTGGGAGCGTGTAGCGCCAGAGCTGGAACTGCTCGCCACCGATGTTGAGCATGAGACGGTGCCGTGCGAGCGCTTTCACGAACGCCAGGCGCACTCGCCGCTCCCACGCGCATATCAATGGGCCGATGGCAGCGCTTATATCAACCATGTCGAGCTGGTGCGCCAGGCGCGCGGTGCCGAAGTGCCGGAGAGCTTCTACCACGATCCGCTGATGTACCAGGGCGGCTCGGACGGCTTCCTGCCGCCGCGCGCTGACATCCCGCTGGGCGACACCGCCTGGGGCTGCGATATGGAGGGCGAGGTTGCGGTGATCGTTAATGATGTGCCCATGGGCGTGAGCGTCGAGGACGCAGCCGATCACATCAAGCTCATCATGCTCGTCAACGATGTGAGCTTGCGCGGCCTGATCCCCGGCGAACTCGCCAAGGGCTTCGGCTTCTTCCAGTCCAAACCCGCCAGCGCCTTCTCGCCGGTTGCGGTGACGCCGGATGAGCTTGGCGATGCGTGGAAGGACAGCCTTATCCACCTGCCGCTGATGGTGGACTACAACGGCGAGCCCTTTGGCCGCGCGCGAGTTGGCGAGGATGCAACCTTCAACATGGCGCAGTTAGTGGCCCACGCGGCAAAGACCCGCTCGCTATGCGCAGGCTCGATCATCGGCTCTGGCACCATCTCGAACAAGGGCGCAGATGGCGGCCCGGGTAAGCCGGTGAGCGAAGGCGGGCTTGGCTATTCCTGCATCGCCGAGATTCGCATGATAGAGACGATTGCAAACGGCGAACCCTCAACACGCTTCATGGCACCGGGCGATACGGTGAAGGTCGAGATGCGCGATGCTGACAACCACTCGATCTTCGGCGCGATTGAGCAGACGGTGGTCGAAGCTTGAGCAAGCGCAAGCGATACCGCTTTCCTACTCACGCGTGGCTGAGGTAATCTGCCCCGGCTCTTTCGAATTGTTGGCACCTGTCGCGCGCGCTGGCTTTGCTGTGATCATGGCGGCGCAGGCCGGGGAAGCGGCGCTTACACCTCTACGGGCGTGAACGCGGTGGCCGCATCGCCAGTGTTGGGCGTGTCCTCGGCGTCCATGATGAGCACTTTCACCTCGCCCTTCCTTGCGCGGGGCCAGTGTTCGGTGCCGCGCGGGACGACGATCATTGCGCCCGCGCGCTCAGCGCGCGCTGAAGACGGCGAAACTCGCGGCTGCCGAGCAAGAGCGGGTCGACGTCGGCCCGCTCGGCGAGGTGCTGGTCGACCGCATCCATTTCTTCGGTACTGAACGGAAAATGCGGCATTTGATTGAGCACCATGGCCCGGATGGGCACGGACAGCTTTCCAAGCCCGGCCGCCAGCTCGAGCGACTCCGTTACGGGCATATCTTCGGGCAGCGTGACGACGACCGCACCACCGCGGTCGGGATTGGTCATCGCGTCGAGTCCCTCACGTATCGCCTCGCCGATCATCCCCACAGGCACAATGCGCAAGACGGTCCGCGGCAGCGAAGCCAACCCGAGCGCGTGCCCCGTCGCCGGCAAGTCGAGCACGATGTTGTCCCACTTGTTCGCTCGCAGCAGATGCACGATCTGATAGAGCGTTCCGATTTCTGGGAAAGCAGGCGCGGCCATCAAGAATCGATTGAGAGCAGCCGACCGCATGGCGGCATCAGCCACCATACCGACCTTTAGGGCCGCCCTCAGGATCAGGCGATGGCCTGCAGGCGGCGTGATCAACACGCCGTCGAGACCGCTCATCAATTCGACCGGCGCTTCACCTCGAGGCCTCGGCTCACCGAACAGCTCCAGCAGATTGGACCGTTCTTTACTGTCGGGCGTAACTTCTCCCAACAGAACGCGTCGTCCTGCTCGCTGTGCCGCCAGGGCCATCGCGGCGGCTACTGTGGTTTTACCCACGCCGCCTTTGCCGGTCACGAGGACCAGCTGCCGGTCCCAAATGTTTTCGGGGCCGTCCACGGTTACCTACAGCAACCAGCCATCGCATGGCCCGCGTTCCGCGTAAATGTAACTGTCATCAAAACGACCCCACTGGGTTGACGAGTAACGCTTTGGGGATCATGGACGACGAAGTCTAGTATGACGTTGGTTTCCGGGAATACGTTTAGGCGCTGGACCTCGAAGATCCTTTCCACGGATACGGTCTTCCGATCGGTGCAGCAGGCCCTTCATGCTTCGCTCGATGCACGCCGCGCCGCCGATCGCAATATCGAGCGAGTTCTTTCGGTCCTGGACATTCCCAGCCGTCAGGATATCGAGCGACTCGAGTCGGACATTCATCAAGCCCATGAGGTCCTGGACAACGTTCATCGACGGCTGCAGCGCATCCATAAAATCGTCGAGCGACGCGCGGCTGAGGCGAAGCGCGACTGACGGACTCGCTCGCCTGAAACGAGAAAAATGTCTGAGCACCTCCTTCAAGATCGACTGAAAAAGATCCGGCTCGTGTTCGAAGACGAATTCTTACTCGTCGTCGACAAACCGGCCGGCCTTGCGGTGCACGGCGGTGCAGAAACCAAAGGCCGCGACCTTCTTGCCGTTCTGCGGTCCGCCTACGCAAAGCCGCCTTCCCTCGTTCTTGCGCACCGACTCGACAGAGGCACCAGCGGGGTCCTGCTCCTCGCAAAATCGTCAGAAATGGCCGCAGCTCTGCAGGGTCTTTGGCCGATGGCCCAAAAAAGATATCTGGCTGTGGTCGCGGGCCGTCTCGAGCAATCGCAGCGGATCGAAACTCCGCTCTCGACGAAAGACGGACGAATGCAATCGGCGCGCTCCGAAGTCTTGCCGCTGTCGGTTGCGGGCGATGCAACGCTGATTCAGGTCGATATCACGACGGGTCGTCACCATCAGATTCGGCGCCATCTAGCGAGTATCGGTCACCCTGTGCTGATGGATGATCGGCATGGCGACTTTGCGGCCAACAAGGCGTGGCGCCAAGCGATCAGAACTCGGGGTGCTTCGAGTCCGAAGCACATCGCGCTGCACGCCCATCGTCTGACGGTGATCCATCCTCAATCTGGTGAAAATCGAACTTTCGAAGCGCCGATGCCGCCCGTTTGGCGGGATTGGATCAGCTGAGGGAGGGCGCGAAGGCTCTGGCCAGCGCCCGGGTCTGCAGCATGTTGTCCTCGATGGAACAGTAGGTCCAGCTGCCGTACCGTCCGACCGAATAGACACCGGCCGCATTCAGTATGGGCACCAGCCGAGCATGTTCCTCTTGCGCT
>JBCBOW010000072.1:0-7529 GCA_039821045.1 Pseudomonadota bacterium | reverse complement strand
AGCGGTTTCGCGCATGAGGCGCGCCTGTTCTGGAGAGAGCGCTGACATAGTTCTTGGGGGATACGCCGATGGATTTACCGCAAGGTTAAGCTCACCCGTGTCAGACATGCGATGATCGGTGGTAAGGACCCAAAGAGGCTAGCGGGCGCGCGGTTTGGTTGCTAAGCGCGCACCGCATCGCATGGGCTTTGCCTTCGCAATGCGCATAAGCACCCGTAGCTCAGCTGGATAGAGCGCTGCCCTCCGAAGGCAGAGGCCAGAGGTTCGAATCCTCTCGGGTGCACCATTTTCACTTCTTTCAAACCGCGCGCCCTAACGTTTGATTGGGTCGGACTTCGTCCTCCGGGTGCGCCATTGTTTCAAAGACTTAGTGAAATAGCATTCGTTCCGTATGGAATGAGTATGGAAAACAGGGGTTTGGCTGACCGCATTTTCTCTGGCTGGGCAGTTTCTGGGCGAGAGTTTCAGCTGGACGTTACAGACTGAGCCACAGCGGCTTGCTCTCTTACCTCGCGGGGTGGCAGCCATTCGTGATGTTGGTCCGAAAAGCGGGCAGTCCGCTACCGACCCATTTGCGGACGTTGAACCTAACGCTTCCTTGGTTATCTGAGCGCCGCCGGTCGTCGATCTAAGCGGCCACAGTTTCCTCTTGGTTTCGACGAATAAATACAATTCCTGAGCGCGGCCTTGAGGTAATTGTGCGCTGCAAAAAAACTGAAAAACTCCGGTCGTAATCTATAGCGCGTCCCCTCTCAGCAGGGGCGAGTTGAATTTCCATACGCATCGGGGTGCTTAGATGCTTGAGCGGCAAGAGTCTTCAAGTCGTAGTGACGAACGAAAGCGCGGAGTCGGCAAAGCGGTCGACGCAAACGTGATGTTCGACTGCGGAGTGCCCGACACGACCGCGCGCGGCTTTGCAGCAGAGCTGGTCGATCATCCCAGGTGGACAATCCTCGCCGGTCTCCTTCCGGTCATAGTCTTTGCGCTTGGCCTTTTTGCGCTGGAACGCGACCCCTCGGTCGATGCCTTTGTCAGCCATGATCACCCGGCCTGGCAAACCCGCGAACTCGCCCGTGAAGTTTTTGGGCTTGAAGACCCTGTGATCCTGGTTTTCGCTCAAGAGGCTGGCGCCAGCGCTTTTAACCCCGAGACACTCGCCGCTCTCGACGCCTTCACCGAAGAAGTGACTTTGATCGAAGGGGTTGAGACCGGCGTCGTAAGTATTGGCAGCGAGAAAGCCATTCTGGCTGATGCAGTCGGCAATCTTGAGGCGCCTGAGATCATTGACCCCTACAAGGTCGATCCGCAGCGATCGCAGGAACTCTACACGATGATGCCGCAGCTTTCCGGCACACTGGTGTCCAAGGCCGAAGACGCGTTTGCAGTGATCATCCCGGTTGCCGATCCCAATCGTGCGGAGGAACAGACCAATCAGATTGCGCAGCTGGCGAAGCGTCTTGCTCCAGAAGGGGTCGATGTGCATCTGGCTGGCGTGGCCACGATGAACAGCCGCCTTGCCGAACACATCGCCAAGGATACGGTGATATTTCTGCCCGCGGCCTTTCTCACGATCGCGATTTTCCTGCTGATCGCCTTGCGGCGCCTTCGTGCCATTATAGGTCCTTTCATCGTTGTTATTGGAGCCGCTTTGTCGTCGGTCGGCGCGATTGGGGTGTTTGGCTCGAAGTATTTCCTGATTACCACCGCGCTTCCGGTCGTGGTGATGGCGATCGCGGTCGCCGACAGTATCCACCTGACACTGGCCTATCAAAAGCGCCGCGGCGAGATGCCCGATGAGGGGCGTCACGCCTCTATGGCGGCGGCGATCGAGCGGGTGGCGCTGCCGATTTTTCTGACCAGCGCCACGACCAGCCTAGGCTTTGCCGGCCTTGCAATCGGTTCGCCGATGCGTCCGATTGCCGATTTTGGACTTGTCGCTGCTGTCGGGACGATGGTTGCCTGCTCGCTAAGCCTTACCATCCTGCCGCTCATTCAGATGAGGCTCGATGATCTCCCGCTCTCGATCTCACGCTCACCCCTAATCGATCGGACCCTGCAAACGATTGCTTCGTGGAGCGCGGCCCGGCCATCGCAAGCGCTGGCGCTTTCCGCTGTGGTTGTGGGTGTGGCGCTGTTTGGCGCGGCCAGTGTTACATTTGACTATGAACGCAGGAACTATTTTACCGCTGGCGATCCTGTCCTTGAAGCCGATGCGCTGCTTGCTGAGCGGTTTTCTGGTGGCAACATCCTTGATGTGGTGATTGATGGGGCAGAGGATGAGGCATTGCTGACCGCTTCGGCGGTGGCTGAGATTGATGACCTTCAGCATGACCTCGCGGCATTGGGCGATATCGGCAAGGTAACCAGCTATGTCGATTCCATTGGGCTCATGCATGAACGGCTGAACGATGCACCGCCGGGCCAGCTGCCGACAGTCACAGATGCGCCCGCGCAATACATGTTTCTCTATGAAGCCAGCGGTGATCCCGAAGACTTTGACGCTCAGCTCGATTTCGGGCGCCGATACGCCATGGTCCGCGGATATCTTGAACAGGGGCAATACAGCGCCACTCACCCGGTTGTTGAACAGGTGGAAACGATTGTCGCGGCATGGTCACAGCGCCATGGTTTGAACGCTTCTGTAAGCGGGCGCGTTGCCGTCAACGATGGGTGGATGGGTTCGCTTAAAGAAAGTCATCCTTTCACGATCGGGGCCGCGGTGCTCTTCGTCATGATTGCGACGTGGGTCTTCATGAGAGGCTTCAAGCCTGCGGTAACCGCGATTCTCCCCGTTCTTTCGGGCATCGTTCTGCTTTATGCAGCGATGGGAATAGCCGGCATCGATCTGGCGCCTGCAACCAGTATGTGTGCAGCCATCGCAGCCGGGCTAGGTGTCGATTTTGGCATCCACCTTGTCCAGGAGCTGCGCGACAGGATAAAGACAAATGGCAACATCGCGGCCGCAATCCAGGGCCATTACGTCGTGGTCATGCGGGCGTGCTTTTTCAGCGCGGTCAGTCTTGGAGCCGGGTTCCTGGTCGTTGCATTGAGCCAGACGCCCGTGCTGCGCTGGTTCGGTCTTCTTATCGCTTTTGCTGCTTTCGGCAGTCTGTTCGGCGCTTTGGTCATGGTGCCGGCGATTGCAGCGCTTTCTTCAAGAAACTGGGGGTTTAAGAATGCGTAGCTTTGGATTTGCGTTCACCGCAGCGTGTGTTTTTTTGGGGGCTTTGACATCTACATCATCTGCGCAAAGCGGTATGTCAGGCTCTCAGATTGCCGCCAAGGTGGCTCAACGAGCCAACGATGATCCGCGCAAGGGCGCGATCACTTTTGAGATTGTCAGTAAGGGCAAGAGCCGGAGGCGGACAGCCGCGATGGTTCGCACGGAGACAGGAGCGACGCACCGTCTCTTGCTGGCCTTTGACAAGCCAAGCAGCATCAAGGGGACGACTTTCCTCAGTTATGATCACAAGGCTGCGCAAAAGACCGATGAGACCTGGCTCTTCCTGCCCGCGACCGAGCGCACACGGCGTGTGCCTGCATCGGACCGGTCTGACAGTTTCATGGGCACAGAACTGAGCTTTGGCGATGTCAAAGACAGCTTCAAATTCGGGCTTGCTGATTACACTTTCTCATCCGGCGGCAAGTCGGCGAACGGCAGTCTGATCCTTAAGGGCAAGGCAAAGTCTGATGCGATTGCCAGACAAATCGGATATGGCAGCTTCACCGCCGAGATTGACCCCAAAACCTGGTTTCCCCGGGTCATCAACTTCAACGATCCCGCTGGTCGCAAGCTCAAGACAATCGTGGTGCGCGATGTGAAGCGCGTCGGCGATTCCTGGACCGCAACCGATTTCAGAGTATCCAATCACCGGACGGGCCGTGCTACACTGGTCACCGTTGCAGGCCTTTCCGCAGCGTCAGGCGTCTCGAACTCCCTGTTTGATCCCTCCCGGCTTGATCGCGCAGCCGGTCGCATGCCGTGACAAGAGCATGGGTTTGGTTCACGGGCCCAATGCTGCTCAGTTCGGTCGGGGCTTTGGCACAAACGGTTAGTGGTGAAACTGCGATCGGGGCCGATGAGGACGGCGTATCGAAGCTGTTCCTGCTGCTTGAACCCGAAATCTCCGGGCCGATTGCGGAGGATCTGGATGGCACTTTCTCGGTCCGGTTCGAAGCGGATGGATCGCGCACCGGCGTTGGATCGCGCCAGAGCTTCTCCTCGATCTCCGCTCCCGTGATCAAGGGTGACGATGTTCGCCTGGAGATTGATGAGGCCTATCTCGATATCATCGCCGGCGATCTAGACGTGACCGTGGGCAAGCAGATCATCGCCTGGGGATCCATTGATGGAGTGCGCGTTACCGACACGATCAACCCCGCCCGCCTGACCGAAAGCGTGGCCCGCAACCAGCGGCCCGATCGTATCCCGATCTGGGCGGTTCGTCTGCGCGGCAGGCTCGGCGCTATGGATTTTGACCTTGTCGCAGCCCCTGATCCCACCGTGAACCAGATAGCGCTGGCCGATGATGCCTTTTTCCCGCAAGCGCCGCGATTTCTGGCGGGCCTGCCTTCGACCGACAATCTGCCACCTATCACGCGCGAGGAGCGCAATGATCTCATTGCGGACGGCACATTAGGCGCGCGCTTGGCCTTTCGCTTCGAGGCAACGGATTTGCGGTTTTCGCTTGTATCGGCCCCGGATCATGACGGTGTGCCCGTTGCGAACGGCCCAGTGATCGAGATCCAGCACGATCGTCGCCACACGATAGGAGCCGAACTGGTTCGTCAGATTGGCCCCGTAGTGGCGCGATTTGAAGTCGCATGGACGCCTGATGCGATGTTCAATATCGCCGATACGTTTGCAACGCAGACAACTCAGGACTCCCGTATCATCGCCGGGTTTGGCGCTGACTTCACCGGCCCGCTTGATACCTACATAAACCTTCAGCTCATAATCGATCATGCTGCATCGGATGAAAGGCTGGTGCGCCCTGATACGGATGTCATCACGACCCTGCGCGCACAAAAAAGCTTTGCTGACGAGGACTACAACGCGCGCCTCGAATGGTTTTCGTCGTTTACCGATGGAGACGGCGTGCTGCGACTGGAGCTATCACGGCGCTTGAATGATCAGATGTCGCTCTTTGTTGGCGGCGACTATTTCTACGGCCCGCGCAACGGCCTTTTTGGGCAATACGTAGACCGCTCGCGTGGGCTTATTGGCCTTCGCCTTGAGCTTTGAAGCCATTCGTCAGCAATCCAAATCCCTTTTCGACGGTACCCGCACAATCTAGGATTGGGGAGGTCTGCAGGAGAAACCGTCAATCTGGTCACAAGGGTCACGGATCCACGCTTGCACCTCCAGATGCGGACACTGGGGTAGAGCTGGAAGTGTGCCGAAAGCAGTCAGTCTGCTTTCCAATGAAAGGTCAGGCCAATAAAAGAGTTCCGGAGCCGGCGTTCGGCTCGCCGTTCGCGCCGATACCTCCTGACATTCTGTCGACCGCTTACATTGCTTGGGCGCAATGCGCGTCTAAACATTCCGTGATTGTCAAAGGGGGGCGAAAGTGGCTGACAGAGACAAAACTGCGGTTCTCCTGATCCATGGCATTGGCGAGCAGCGCCCGATGGAGACACTTTGGAGCTTCATGGATGCCGCCTGGGTCGAAGATGAAGACATCATCGATCCCGAAATGAGCGCGATCTATTCAAAGCCCGGCGAAATAGAGACCAATTTTGAGCTGCGCCGTGTGACAACCCGCGGCGACAAGCACACAGGCCGGCGCTACGACTTTTACGAATATTACTGGGCGCATATGATGCTCGGCAACACGGCGCGCGACGTTTGGAGCTGGCTGCGATCGCTCTTCTTCAGGTCCAAATCCGATGTTCCGCCGGAATATCACTGCTATTGGTATGCCGGGCAGGGGATCACGCTCCTGCTCATCGCGGGCTATATCGGGTGGCTGTGGGCTGCTGATGCGCTCGGCCCACTCACGGCTGCGGCCAGCCTGCTGATACCGCCGATCGCTGGTCTTGTCCTGGGCCGCCTTGTCCCGGTGGTGGGCGATGCGGCGCGCTATCTTCAGCCTGACCCGCGCAACGTGGAAGCGCGCCAGCGTATCCGCGCCGAAGGCGTAGCGCTGCTCTGGAAGCTGCACGCGACGGGCGACTATGACCGGATCATTGTCGTGGGGCACAGCCTCGGAGCGATGGTGGGCTATGATATCATGACGCATGCATGGTCGCAGATTGATCCGGACGTGCTCGAGGAGCAGCACACGCGATCAGAGGATTTGCGCGGCGCTTTGGATGCCCTGGAAGCAGCGGGGGCTGCGTTGTTTGAAGACGAGAAGGTCGGCGATCGGCTCTTTCCACTCGAGGATGAGCACCAGCGCGCTGCAAACAGGACCACCTACCGCAATGCGCAGCGCAACTATCGCCGGGCCTTGGCTGCGCAGGACAAGCCGGTCTGGTTGGTCAGCGATTTTGTGACATTAGGTGCGCCGCTGGGCAAAGCGGACATCCTTCTGGCGAGGACCGAGCCGCTGTTTCACAAGCGCAAAATGCGGCGCGAGTTTCCGACCTGTCCGCCCAAATACGAGTATTGGGCGAAGAACCCTGTGGTCAAACAGTTCAGCTATCCACGCGCCGCGCCGATCCGTGTGCCGCATCATGCCGCGGTCTATGGTCCCACCGTCTGGTCTAACATCTATTTCCCGACCCGGCGTCTTGTCTTGGGAGATCCGATCGCAGGCGCGGCCGCGCCACATTTTGGGCCGGGCGTGAGGGACACCGAGCTTCCCTATCGAGCGTGGACTTTCCAACATCTCGATTATTGGAAGCTGAGCTCGCATTATGACCCTCGCTCAAAGGATGAGGCGAGATCATCTGATGCGCAGGATGAGCCCTTCGAAGATCCGATTGCGCAAGCGGCTGTGGCGGCCTTACGCAAGGCTCTCAATCTGCGCGATTTGGATGGGCTTTAGAGTCTGGCGCTAGCGCGACGCATCACACCGCGCGCGGGGCCTTGGTGACGCTTTCACGCTCGATCAGCTGGTAAGAGACCGCTTTGTCCGGCTGACCTTTGGATTGGCTTTGATCCTCTGAGCGCGGCGGCTGGCTTTCATCGTTCGCAGCCTTGCTGCCTGCCTCAGACCGCTCGATCAGACGCTCGCACGCTTCACCAAACCGCCTTACGTATGGATGGAAGATCGCGGATATTGGCGGCTTGGAGCGCGACAGGCTCGCGCGGTTTTCGAGGCTCAGCAGCGAGAGATCGCGCGGGACCGAAATCCCGAGCTCGCTGGCCACATCAAGGATGGCAAGCGCCACTTCCTCTGTTTCCGCGATGATCGCTGTGGGCCTGATCGTCGGGACCAGCCAGCTCTTGGCGAGCGCGAGCGCATCGGCAAAGCCCAAGCGTTGGTCTGTCACAAAATGCGTGTGCGCGCGGCTGCCAGCGCCAGCCATCACGCGGCGATAGCCGGCCAGGCGGCGCTGCGAGCGCAGCGGATCGGCAGAGC
>JBCBOW010000071.1:0-7555 GCA_039821045.1 Pseudomonadota bacterium | reverse complement strand
CCCGCTTATGGGTACGGTTACGGATATGCACCGCCCGTGCCCGCCTATGGTTACGTTCAACAGCAAACCGTGTTGGTTCCGGTCCAGACGACACAGCAACAGCGCGTGATTGTGCGAGAGACCGTGCGAGAAGAGCTTGTTCCGGCCCAGCGGGTTATCCCGCCGGCTCCCCCCGCCCCGGTGCGAGTTGCGCCGCCTTCACCCAAGATGATCAAGCAAGCGCCGCAGCCGGTGAAACTGATCAAGGGCCAATAGCGCTCGGTGGTCCAGCTCTTGCCTGAGCGGCGACCTGCGTTTGCGCGCCACTGTCTCTCAGCCGGATTGGACCCAGGCTCACCACGTCCTTCTCTCGCGTGACATTGATGATCGTACCGCTCGAAGCCGTGGCTAGCAGATCCGGGTCGATCCCGAGTTTGCGCGCGGCCTCTTCGCCAACACGCAGGCGGTATCGGCCATAAGGCACACGTTCGAAGAGGAAGAACCCGTCAAACTCGCTGACGGTCCGGCTCACCTCATGCCCGAACTCATCCAGCAGCTCGAGCAAGACGCCCGGTTGCTCGACACCTGAGACACTGAGCAAAGTCCCATCGATTTCGCCTGTGGGCGCGACAGGCAGCTGCAACTCCGCGACCACGCCCGGCCGGGGAGTGACAACAATACCTCGCCCAGAGGGTGCGAGGAAGGGATCGGAAAGCGAACTTTCATCCACGCCAAGCAGAATGGGCCGGAAAGGTCTGAGATCGTCGAGAATGATCTGACCTTGCGCATTGGTCGCGCTCTCCGTCGTGCCCACGCCCGTGTTGATCGACACATCTTCGAGGAAGTCCTCATCCGGTCCACGAATGCCATCGCCGTTGTCGTCACGGAAAACAGTGATCGCCGCCTGGCCATTGCGCGCAAGCTTGTTTTGCGAAACCCGCACCCCGCCTGAGAGCGGATTGGGGCCCAAGCTAAAGGCGAGCTGGACATTGGCGCCCACCCCGCCGAGGTTTGTGACGAATGCGTCGCTGCGCAAAGAGAAGCGCTTAAATCTTCGCGTGAAGCCTGCGGTGACGCGGAACTCATCTGTCTGCGCCGCATATTCGACCTGCCCCTGAAGCTCGGCCTCCTGGCTCAGATCCTTATCCATGCGCACGGTGACCGTCTCGAGCCCGGGATCATCGCCGCTGACAAGGAAAGTGGCGTTGCCTCGCAATCGTAAGCTTCCACGGCGCGTGTTGGCGAGGAAGCGCACCCTGGTGTCGCTGCGCCCGCCGCGCCCTTCGCCAGGGAGTTCTTCCTCATGCGCAAGTTGAGCAGAAAGGGCGAGCCTCCCCGCGGTGATAGAGGTTGTCAGTAAGAATTCGTTAACACTTGTCCCATCGCGCTGGCGAATGTGATTAAAATCGCCTTGTATTGGCAAAGCCAGCTTCCCGAGCCTCAGAGAGGTATCGAAGGTCAAGCCGGTGCGGTAGTCGATCTCTGGGTCTGCAAACTCGCTCGCGAAGTCTCCGAAAGTGACAAGCGCGTTCGCGCCGAAGTTAAACCCTCCGACGCGCCCCAAAGCGTTCAATTCCGCGACACTGCCCGCGCCAAATTCATGCGCACCGGCCAATTCCAGTTGCACAGGACCAAGCGTCCGCGTGAGCGCGGCTTCAGCGTATGTTCGTCTTTGTCCAAGGAAGAACAGCGATTGGACCCCAAGGCCCACGCTGGTCCTCTTATCAAGGCCACGCTCTACGCCTACCCCCCAGCGCCATCTCTGAGGGTTGGTCGCGACTTCGTCCTCGATCTGAATGAGATCGCGCTCATTCTGCAGCACTCCGGCCCAATAATAAGTTTGGCCCGGTTCGATCTGACTAAAGCCGACCGGGATCGAGGTGCGCTCGCGCCGGATCTGGCCTTGCGGGCCGTACAGCACAACTTCAAGATCGTTGCGTCCAAAAAACAAATCAACTTCGAGGAATTCATAGCGCCCATCGCCGCGATCATTCTGAAAAGCGATCAGTTGCTCGTTGCGGTAGAGTTCTGCGTCCCAGCCCGCGGGCAAAACGCCGCGCAATGTTGTCGCGGAAAAGCGCGAAGTCTGGCCAAGAGGCCGGTTGCTGATAAAGGCGCCGCGTCCAATCGCAGTCTGACCCGTCAGACGCCCCGCAATCGTTTCAACGTCTCCTACGGCGACCTGAGTCGCTTTGAGAGGTCCGAGCAACTCACCTTTGTGATCATTGCGATAGGCGCGCACACGGATCGATTGCGGCTCAAGCCGCTCATTTGTACCAAGGCGCGCAAAATAGCTCGCGCCCAGCGCTTCGCCGGACGTGTAAAGCTCCAACCGGCCGGTCAGCCCTTCGCGACCACCACCGCCCGTTCGAGCGCCGGTTTGCGCGACCACATCGACTGAAGGGGTGCGCCAGGGCTTGTACTCCATCTCGACGCTGGGGAACTTCGACAGGTCAAAGCCGCGCGTCTTTTTGTTCTGGAGTCGTGCCGCGCGACTTTTGCGCTCGATCGCTTGCATAAACGGCAAATCGACATCGGATTCGAGCCGGACGATCGAGTTGTACAGATCAGGCGTGAACGTAACGCCAAACCAGCGCGAATAGGCATCCGTGTCGACGCACCATCCCTCTGGCGTGTCATAAATGTCGGCGGAGACCGGCGCGCGGCCAGCTCGACTGCCAGCGTTCATGGTTTGTACCGTGTCGGAGTCACGATCGAGAGTGAATTGCTGATCTTCCGCGAAGAGCCAGCCGGTTGCGCGGCGCGACTTCTTATCAATGCGGATCGGCAGGTCCAGCGACTGGATAACATCAGCAAGATCGAGGCACACACCTTTGTCGGTGCGATAGCCTCGCACATCGAGGGTCAGTCGGTATTGCTTGATCTGGAGCTGGAGGAAGAGGAAATCATCCTCATTCGCTTGCCAACCAGCCGGGCTTGCCGGTGCTGCGACATCTTGCGCCGACACTTCACCTGAAGCGCACAACAGCGAAAACGCCGCGGCGAGGCTCGCTGCGGCGTTCTTCATATTGGACTTCACGGAGAGCATGGTCTTGGACCAGATTGCTGCCTGACCGGCGGCTAATCCTGGTAAAGAGCGGCGCTTAGCCGACCAGAGCGTCTACAGAAGCGATGACCCCGCCACCCGCTTCTGGCATCTCGCGATACTCAAAGCGCAGCTGGCCGGTCAGGCTTGCGGCTTGCTCAGCGGTGAGAGGAATGCGGACTTCGCGGGCGTTGATGTCGGTGTAAATCGCCAGGCCTCGGCTCAACAGCAAGGGCTCTTTCTTGCCGGGCTTGGTCACGCGCAGCTCGCCATAGGTCGAGCTCTCGCCAGAGCGCTGCAAGGTAAGCGCGAGTTCGGGGCCATCCTCGCCGGCCACAACACGCGGTTGGTTGATCGCAACTTGTGCGGTCAGCTTGCCGTGGCGCACGATGATCGGGATTGTCACACCATAGATCGGAATAAGCTTTATCTGGACGCCGCCAGAGCTCGGCTGCTCGTCCGTTACATCGCGAGGCGTGGGGATCGCCTTGAACGACATGTGCACGCGGTATTCGCCATCGGGGAGATCCGCGCCCGGGCGCGCTGCTAGGCGCACCGCTTGAGGCTGACCCGGTGGCAGCGTGATCCGGCGCGGCGCGTAGCGGATCATGCCCAAAGCCGCTTCTTCAGCGTCGCTCGCCGCAGTTTTCTCAACCGGGACCAGGCGACCATTTTCCAGCATGCGACGCAATTCCAGGCCGATGCGGTAGGTTGCCTCTTCAGAGCCGATATTGCTGAGGATCACTTCAGTGCCCCGGCGACCGTCAAGGATCACGCGCGTCGGAGCGACGAGCAGATCGCCTTGTGCGGCCGCGGGCGAAGCGACGGCAAGCGGTGAGACTGCGGCGGCGAGCGCAGCGGCTGCCAGAATTGTACGTGACGAACCAAAGGGCATGGAGATACCACCTCATATACAGAGAGCGCTCCCCTCGCACCGCGGCGGCGCAAGGTTCACGGGCTATTGCGGATGGTGGTAAGCAGGTTTGGTTAAGATCGACTAAAGGGCGATCCCAACGCGGGATTCTGATCTGTGTGCAGGGCCCAAAAGCAACGCCGCGCCTCTCCCTTGGGAAAGACGCAGCGTGTTGTTTTTCAGAGCAGGGAGCGGATCACCCGCTCCCTATCGCGCTGATCTTACTGATATTCGATCGAAACGTCGAACGAACCTTCGTAGATGCCAGCTTCCTGGTTGCTGCCGATGTTCAGCGTGCCGCCAACCGTGAAGGTCGCTTCGCCGGCACCGTCAAGCGTCACACCCGGTGCGCTGTTGAGCTGCGAGCTTGAGGTGAAGCCGTTGAGGACCAGAACCTGGTTGGCATTTGCTGCCGAGCCGCCCTGAAGGACAAGATCAACGTCAGTGCCCGGAAGCGTGATCGTCACGTCCTTGCTGGCGGTGCCATCGATCGAAAAGTTCGGAACCGACGTGGTGCCTGAGCACACAACGTTTTTGTTCGCGCAATCCATCGTGTTGCCCGGAGTGAGCGTCAGCGTGTCTGCGCCGTTTACGACGATCGCGCCGAAATCGAGCGAGCCGCTGTCGAGCGTCAGGTCGAGTGCTTCGAGAACTTCAGCGGTGGCATCTGCGGTGGCGGTGTCAGCGTGGGCAGCAGTGCTCAGGCCGAGGCTGGCAAACAGGGCGATGCCTGCGGCGCCGAGGCGAAGGGTCTTGGTCATAGTTGGTCCTTTTGAAGCGTGGTCTAAACTCAAAAACCCCACCCCTTGCTCCGTATGGTCTGGCAAAAGGCAGGCCTGCCGAACGCGTAAATATCGTTCGATCGGTGACACTAAGTATGATCCCCGAGTTCAGGCTTCGTTTTTGAGTATGGTTAACTGATGGTTAGATCGCATCACAAAAGGACGCGCAAAGCCCGGATATCCGGGCCATGCGGGTCCTATGGTTCGTCGATTTGAGCTTAATACGGGTTTAGATGTCGCCGCCCGTTAGCCGCTGGCAAACCAGATCAAGCTGGTCGAGCGTCTTGTAGCGAATCGCAACCTGGCCAGTGCTGGGATCAGGGTCTGACCTGATCTGCACCGGCATTCCAAGGAATTCCTCCAAGTGCCTTTGCACTGCGAGGATATCTGCATCGGGCTCAACAGGCTGCGTTTGGGCCCCAGCTGAAGCCCCGGCAACCGCTTGCGTAGTCTTGCGCACAAGCTTTTCGATCTCACGCACGGACAGGTTATCGTTGACCGCTCGGTTGGCAAGGCTCTCCGCCTCATCCTGTCCGATCAGGGCTCGCGCGTGACCCATGGAGAGCTTTCCGCGCTCAACAAGATCCAGCACAGCGCTCGGCAAGGCAAGAAGGCGCTGAATGTTGGCTACATGACTGCGCGATTTCTCGACCATGCGGGCGATCTCAGCCTGAGTCATACCCTCCTCTTCCGCTAGACGCTGATAAGCGCGGGCCTCTTCAATCGGATTGAGATCTTCGCGCTGGAGGTTCTCGATCAGTGCGAGAGCCATCACTTCGCGTTCGCTTAGATCGCGAACAAGGGCAGGAATTTCATGCAACTGCGCCTTTTGAGCGGCACGCCAACGGCGCTCACCGGCGACGAGCTGGTATCCACTTCCGGATTTTGGACGCACGATAATCGGTTGGATAACACCACGCGTCGCGATCGATGCTGCCAGTTCATCCAGCGCGGCTTCGTCAAAGTGTTTGCGCGGGTTTCCAGGGAGAGGCTCAATCGAGGCGATATTGAGCATCTTAAGGGGGGAATCGGATGCTACCGACGCCTCAGGTGCTGTGGAAGCAACACTTTGAGTCGGCTCTTCACTGCGCACCAATGGCTCTTCGCGCTGCACTTCGCCCATCAGCGCACCCAGGCCCTTGCCCAGCTTCTTCTTGCCTTTGCGCTCACTCGCCGGACGCTTGGGTACGGAGAATTTGATCGGATCAGTGGGTTTGGTGCTCATGCGGCTTGTCTTTCTGCGGGAAATCGACCGATCAACTCGCGCGCCAGGGCTATGTAGGCCCGGCTACCCACGCAGGCATGGTCATAGACAAGCGCTGGCAATCCATGGCTGGGCGCTTCAGACAGGCGAACATTGCGTGGAATGACGGTCTCAAACACCAATTTGCCCAGGCAATCGCGAACATCGTCGGCGACTTGGTCCGTCAATCGATTGCGGCGGTCATACATTGTAAGTGCAACGCCGATGATATCGAGCGAAGGATTGAAGCGCTGCTGGACCAACTCAACCGTCTGCAAAAGTTGGCTGAGACCCTCGAGCGCGAAGAACTCACACTGCAAGGGCACGAGGATGCTATCAGCAGCGCATAAAGCGTTGAGCGTCAAAAGGCCCAGAGAAGGCGGACAGTCGATCAAGCAGATGTCATGCGCGGGATGGCTCGCGAGCGCATTGCGCAAGCGCGCGGTGCGCTCATCAGCAGAAACCAACTCAACCTCTGCGCCGCTCAGATCGACCGTCGCTGGGACGATATCGAGCCCGGGAATTGTGGTTGGGACGATCGCATCAATCAAGGGCGTATCATCCACCAGCAGATCATAGCTAGAAAGATCGCGTTCAGACGCCTTAACACCAAGCCCTGTCGATGCGTTGCCCTGGGGATCCATATCGATCAGCAATGTGCGCCAGCCCGTCGCAGCCATTGCGGTGGCAACGTTGATCGCGGTGGTCGTCTTGCACACCCCGCCTTTCTGGTTCGCAATGGCAATTGTCAGCATGGCGGTCCCTTCCCTGGGTTTTGGGCCCTAAGCGCGCCCTTCAAGCGCGGATCACGATCTCAGGCTTTCACGATGATGCCCGCTTCGCGATCGGTCAATGAGTGTTTCACGTGAAACATCGTCCGAATCGACGGTTTCTGCTCTTTCAACTCGTGCGCTGCCGAGCGGCCCTTGGGCAAGAGGTACCGTGTCTCCTTTGTGGAGAAGGGTGCGGATAAGCGGAGGAGCTTTTCGAGTGGGGCGAACGCCCTCGCTGAAATAACTGCCGATGGGAAAGGCTCGATGACCTCAAGTCGCTCACCTAACACATTGCACTGACCTAAATCCAAATCACCGACACACCGTTCGAGGAAATCGACCCGGCGTGCGCGAGATTCGACCAGGCGCATAGGCATGGCTGGCACAAGGATCGCAATGATGAGGCCCGGAAAGCCAGCGCCAGTTCCGAGATCGAGCCACAGTCGATCCTTGGCGTCGAGTGTTTCACGTGAAACATGCTCGAGCAATTGCGCGCTGTCGGCAAAGTGTCTGACCCACAGATTCGCTTCAGTCGGCTTGCTGATAAGGTTTTGGCGTTGGTTTTCCTCAAGGAGCAGAGCCGCGAAACGATCCAGACGGCTCATTGCCTCTGTATTCGCCCAGCGTTTCACATAATCACGCGCCGCTGCTTCGCTTTCGATAACATCGCGCGGAACCGCATTGCCGGAGATCATGCGGCCTTCTGCTCTTCGCGTCGGCGCGCGTGGACCAGAAGCGCCGCCAGAGCCGCGGGCGTCACACCTGGGACACGCCCGGCAGCAGCCAATGTCTGTGGGGCGGCGGCTGAGAGGCGCTCAA
>JBCBOW010000070.1:0-7577 GCA_039821045.1 Pseudomonadota bacterium | reverse complement strand
TGCTTGAAGCAGCCTTTGAAGCGCTCGATTCCGGGCCCGCCTCAGGGTACCATTGATCCCAGCAGATCCCGACCCCAATGCGCACCGTCTCGCCACCTTCGCCGATAACATCCCACACTTTGAAACCATCATTCCCGGGCCGGAAATAGAATTTCTCCTCATAGCCCGGCCCATCTGGGATGTGGCTCTTGCGGTAAGTGCCCATGATCCCTCCATCCGGACCGATCATGGCCAGCGTGTTGTAGTAGTGATGGCCGTCGCGCTCAAAGAAGCTGGTGGGGATCGTCACTTTGAGCCTCGCTGCAAGCTCGCGCATCGCGATCACGCTTGGATGCGCAAGGGTTGGGCGCGCGAGCGCAAAGAGCGCTTCATCTTCTTCGCGGCAAAAATATGGGCCTGAGAAAAGCTCTGGCGGAAGGATCACTTGGGCGCCGCGTCCAGCCGCCTGCTCGATCAAGGCAGCGACTGCAGCGATATTGTCGCTCTCGTTTTCCCGCGCAAGAGCGAGCTGAAGGGCGGCGATTGTGATTGCGCTCATATCGCCGCCCTTAGCGGATCAGGCTGGCTTCTTGAATAGCAGCGTCATGCGATCGCTTTCGCCGATCTCGGCATATTTCTCACGCTCCTCGTCGCCGTTTGCAAAGCTTGGGGGAAGCGTCCACACGCCGTTTTCGTAATCAGCCGTGTCGTTCGGGTTGGCGTTGATTTCGCTGGTGTCCACCAGCTCAAAGCCTTTGCCTTCGAAGAACGCGACGAGTTCGTCCTGCTTGAGATAGCCGTTGTTGCCGTCAACATACTCATCTGGCGCATCGGCTTTGGCGCGGTGTTGGACCACGCCGAGAAGGCCGCCGGGTTTGAGCGCGGCAAGCCAGCTCTCGGCTTCCGCATCGGCGATCCCCCAACGCTTCAGATTGTGCATCATGCGAAAGACAAGCACGCGATCAACGGTGCCGCTGACCTCTTCGGGGATTGCGTTGCCAAAGTAGAACGGCAGCTTTTCCGCTGGAATGCCGATTGATTCCGATTGTCTGGCAGAGAAAGTCTCGCCGCCCTCGCGCACGCGCTCAACAAACTCATCGCCAAGCGCCGCGCCGGCCTCAGGCGCAAAGCCAGCCCCGATATACTGGCCTTCATCCGACACATAGGGCGCAAGAATGCGCGTGTACCAGCCGCCACCCGGCGCATACTCGATCACGGTGTGAGTGGGCTCCACCTGGAAGAAGGCGAGCGTCTCGCCAGGATTGCGGAAGGCATCACGTGCGGTGTCTTCAGCGCGCAGATCAGCGGCGAGCACTTCGGCCAGTTTGGCGTTCTGTGTTGAAGCCTGGGCAGCAGGCGCTTCGGCTTCGGTTTCAGCCGGAGCGCAGGCAGCCATCGCCAGCGCAAGTGCGCTGACCAATGCCAAGTTTACAAGTTTCATGATTACTCTCCTTCGGCCCCGTTCAGCTTGCTTTCTTGAAAAGCAGGGTCATCCGATTGCTCTCACCGATCGCGAGATATTCCGCGCGCTTGGGATCGCTCTCGCCGGTCGCGAGGATCGGGGGGAGGGTCCACACACCGTTCTCCCAATTTGCCGGATCTTTGGGGTTGGCATTGATGCCGCTTTCCGCTGCGAGCTCAAATCCATTGGCCTCGAAGATCGCGACGACATCCTGTTTGCGCATGTACCCGCGTTGGCGGGCGCCATAGTCGTCATAGCTCGCGCCTTCGGGGGCCAAATGCTGCACCACGCCGACCATGCCATCGTCCTTCAGCATCATCCGCGCCGCCTTGAGCACGTCATCAGCGGTGTTGCTGATGTTGAGACCATGCATTGAGCGGAAGATGAGCACACGGTCGACCGTGCCGGCCACGTCTTCAGGCATTTCGTCGGTTTCAAAAGCAGTGACCGCGTTCGGCTCCACGCCCATCATCTCCGCTACACCTGATTTGAACCGCTCGGTCCAAGCCTTGGCGCGCGCTTCGCGAGCGCGGGTTGAGTAAGTGCGCGCGTCGCTATCACCGTTGAAAGCGATATATTTGCCAGCCGGCATCATGTAAGGCGCGAGGACGCGCGTGTACCAACCGCCACCGGGGCCGTATTCAGCAACCGTCATGGTTGGCTCGACGCCGAAAAAGGCCAGCGTTTCAGCCGGGCGACGATATTGGTCGCGCTTGCCATCATCGCCGCGCTTTTCGTTTGCGAGGACGTCTTCAAGGGTCGGCGCGGCGGCATCAGTGTGTCCGTCTGCCATAGCTGGGACAGCGATGACGGCGCTCAGCGCAAAGGCTGCGAGCAAAGTGCGTTTCATAGTGGTGCTCCTCTCATGATCTCTTCAATGGCTGCATGTCCTGACGCGGTGACGCTGCGATGACAAGAGCGCTTTGTGGGATCGAGGGTGCGCTTTATCGAGGGTGGGAATTGCAAAGCGCGATGCCTATGTGCCTTGGCAAAGGAGACACATGATGGAACAGGCAATTGTCGCAGGCGGATGCTTCTGGTGCACCGAGGCGGTGTTCAAGGATGTGATCGGCGTCACCGCGGTCGAAAGTGGGTACATTGGAGGCGATACGCCCGACCCGACCTATCGCGAAGTGTGCTCGGGCCGCACCGGTCATGCTGAGGGCATTCGCGTGACCTATGATCCGGCGGTGATCAGCATTGCCGAGATTTACGACGTGTTTCTGGGGACGCATGATCCGACCCAGCTAAACCGTCAGGGCCAAGATGTGGGCACGCAATATCGCTCGGCCATCTTCCCGCTCAGCCATGCGCAACGGATCTAAGCCGAAGCCGCGATTGAGCGCTGGAACGATGAGAACCCCGGCGAAGCGGTCACCACGATCGAAGGGCTCGACGGCGATGAGCAGACCAAGCCCTGGTATGTCGCGGAGGACTATCATCAAGAATACTGGGACGGCGAAGGGCAGCGCAATCCCTATTGCCTGGCGACGATCCCGCCCAAGATCATGAAGCTCAGGAAGAGCTTCCAGAAATATGTGAAGGCAGACGCTTAGGGTTTGCCCCAACGCGCGATGAAGAACCCGTCGAGCCCGCCATCCTCTTGAAGAAGCCCTGGATGCGTGCGCACCCAGCCTTCGGCTGATGGCGAAAGGCCGGCGGGCAATTCTTCTGCCGCAATCGGAGAGGGCGCAAGATCGAGCGTATGGTCGATCCATGCGGCTTGCTCTTCGCCCTCTTCGCGCTCGAGCGAGCAGGTGGCGTAAACCAGCGTACCTCCGGGTTTGAGCCAGCTGGCCGCTTTTGCGGTCAGCGCGCGCTGAATTTCGACCATCTCAGCGATTTCCTGAGCGCGGATGCGGTGCAGCACATCAGGGTGGCGGCGGCACGTGCCTGTCGCGGTGCACGGCGCATCGAGCAGGATCGCATCGAACTGATGCTTGGGCTCCCAGCTCAAAGCGTCGGCGCGCACCGGTGAGGCTTTCAAACCGGTGCGCTTGAGATTGCTCTTGAGCACATCGAGCCTGCGCTTCGAGATATCGAGCGCGGTCACCTTCCAGCCCGCTGCGGCCAGGGCCATGGTCTTGCCACCGGGCGCCGCGCACAGATCAAGCGCTTGGCCCGCTCCGGGTCCAAGCACGGCGGTCGGGATCATGGCGGCCAAATCCTGCACCCACCAGGCCCCCTCGTCATATCCGGCGAGCTGCGCAATCGGTGTTCCGCGTGGGACGCGTATGTGACCGGGCAAGAGGCTCACCCCGCCGAGCTTCGCTTGCCACTGGGCCGTTGCGTCTAGGTCTTTGCAAACGAGATCAAGCTCGGGCGGCTCGGCTAAGCCGATCGCGATCTCAGCAGCGCGGGGTTCGCCCCACCGCTGCAACACGGCATCAGGCAAGCTCGGCGCATCGGGCAAGCGCGGCTCTTGCTTCATCAGCGCTGAAAACACCCCATGCGCAAGCCTACGCGGCCCGCCAGCAAGCAGCGGCAGGCCGGTTGCGATCGCGGCGTGCGGGGGCGTCTCAAGCCGGAGGGCCTGCGCCAACATCAGCCGCAACACGCTGCGCGGTTTGGCATCGTCGGGCAGGCGCTGGTACGTGGCGCTGTCGATCAGAGCGTCAAGATCAGTGAGCCAGCGCAAGGCTTCGCTAGCAATGGCGCGGGCCAAAGCCTGATCCGCCGGGCTCCGCACATCGCGCAAGGCCGCCGGCCCCGCCTGCTCCAGGGTCTCCCCACGCCGCAACACCGCGTCCAGCATTTTAAGCGCCGCGCGGCGCGCATGAATTCCGGTTGGCTGAGCCATAGAGCGCCCGCGTTAGCTCACTTGCCGCGCGTGGCAAGGCGCGAAGCAATCTTTTGCGAACGCCGCGATGCCAGACAGCGGGGCTCGAAACCAAGCGGACGCCGGTGCGTTTTAAACGTATGACCAAAAAGAAATCGCAAGCCGCCAAGGAATTTAAGAAACCAGCCCATTGGACCAACGATCCAGCACCAGAGCCAAAGGCGGTTGATCCCCTTAAGGATGAGCCGCGCGAAATTTCGCCCACGCGCTACGGCGATTGGGAAAAAGACGGAATTGCCTGGGATTTCTAAAGCACGAGGCCTTGCGCGGGGGCCTTCCGGCATAGCCCCGCAAGCGCCAACGAAGCGCCTTCAGAGTTTGCTCAAGGTGATCTTGAGGCCGTCGCGGGGCTGAGGGATTGGCCAGGCTTGCCAGTCCGGCTTGTAGCTCTCTCCGCCCTGCGTCGGCTCAATGCGATATTGTTGAAGCAGCTGCGCCACCAGCACTTTGATCTGCATATAGGCAAAGTGCAGACCCAGACACATATGCGCGCCGCCGCCAAAGGGCACCCAGGCGTATTTGTGGCGGGCTTTGACCTGGTCAGGCGTAAAGCGCATTGGATCGAAGGTGTAAGGATCATCCCAATATTCGGTCGAATGATGGACCCAATGGATGTTGATCCCGACCATCTGCCCCGCCGGGATGCGATAGCCCTCATATTCGAATTCTCTGAGCGCACGCCGCGGCATCGAAGGCACCGGCGGAATGAGGCGCAAGACTTCCTTGAACACCATCTCGGTAAGCTCAAGCTGGGCAAGATCATCGTAATCGAGCGAGCGGGGTTTGCCATCGCCATCGGGACCACCCGTGACCGCAAACACTTCTTCGCGAAGCTTTTCCTGCCATTCAGGCTGGGTCGCGAGGTGATAAAGAAGCGAAGTTGCGCTTGATGTGATCGTATCGTGGGCGGCCATCATGAGGAAGCTCATGTGATCCACCACCTCATCAACCGGAAGCAGGGAACCGTCTTCGCGCGTTGCGGTGGCAAATTGGCTGAACATGTCCTGCCCGCCACCCTCAGCGCGGCGACGGCGGGTTTCTGCCGACAGGAATTCGACCATATAGGCGCGGCCATCGACGCCCTTTTTCATCTTGGTGAACGGCAGGGGCTTGCGGATCGGCGCAACCGATGCCTGAACCATATCGACAAAAGCGGTGTTGATCTTATCGGCTTCCGGTCCCCAAGGGATGCCGAGGAAGCTGTCGGCCGCAAGGTCAAGCGTAAGCTGCTTGATTGCGGGCTGGAAGGTCATCGCGCCTTCCCATTTCGCCGTTTCAGCCTGAATGCCACTGTTAAGCGCGCCCATATAATGACGCATCGGTCCGGGCTTGAAAGCGATCGAAAGCGCGCGCCGGTCCACACGATGGTGATCAAAATCAAGCAGCATCAGCCCGCGCGGAAACAGCTGATCAAGCACCGGCCCCCAGCCTTGCTCGGAAGAAAAGATCTTGTCCCTGTTGAAAAGCACCAGCTCATTGGCATCCGCCCCAACGAGCTGCACGGAGAAGCCACCAAAAGCGTGGTTTTTGTAAACCTTGCCGTAGGTCTCAATCATGCGCTGGGCAAAACCATGTGGGTCAGCGAGCATCTTGAAGGTGTTGCCGATCACCGGCCAGCCCGCCTCGCCAGGAATGTGCGCAATCGCATCCGAAGCGGGAACGCCCGCGCTCCAATGCCGGAAGGGATTGGATTCCAGTTTCCCTACCGGCTCATCACCAGCTATTTGCGTGTCCGAGGCAAGGGTAGCCATTGGGTATGCTCTCCGTCATTTACCGTGCGCCTTATCAGTACGCTTTAGCAACTAACCGAAGTGTAAATAAGCGCGCGACTTAAATCCAGCCGGAAAGCTCACGGCGGATAATCGTCTCCAGCATGCCTACGCCGCTCTGGCTGACATTGAGGCAACTGAGCACCGCATATTGCTCTCCGCCCGCTTCGACAAACTCATCGCGGCCTTCAAGTGCAAGCTCTTCAAGCGTTTCGACACAATCAGCCGAGAAGCCCGGCGCTGCAACGACGAGCCTTTTCGTGCCCTTCTCGCCTTCAGCGATCAGCGTATCGTCGGTCGCCGGTTCGAGCCATTTTGCAGGACCAAAGCGCGACTGGAACGTGGTTTCAAACCGTACGCCGTCAAATTCGGGCCGCTCCACCAAACGCTCGCGCAAGAGACGGGCGCTCTTGTGACAATGGCAGTGATACGGATCGCCCTTCTCCAGAGTGCGCAGCGGCATCCCATGGAAAGAATGGAGCATCACTTCCGGCTTGAAATCCAAGCCTGCAACCTGCCGGGTCAAATCCTCTGCGAGTGCATCGAGATAGGCAGGATCATCATGATAAGGCGGCAGGAAGCGCAAGGCTGGCTGCCAGCGCATCTCACCAAGCACGCGTGCGACTTCATCAAAGACGGTCGCGGTCGTGGCGGCGCAATATTGCGGATAGAGCGGTGCGACCAGAATGCGATCGCAACCCTTTTCGGTGAGCTCGATCAGCCGCTTTTCAATCGAGGGCTGTCCATAACGCATCGCGTAATCGACCACGATGTCTTCGCCAAGCTCTCCAGCAATCGCTTCGGCCTGGCTGGCGGTGATATCAGCCAAAGGAGAGCCGCGCTTGGTCCAGACTTTGGAGTAAGCCTTCGAGCTCTTAGCCGGCCGGGTGTTGAGGATAATGCCACGCAGGATCGGCTGCCAGGCAATCGCCGGGATTTCGATCACTCGCTTGTCGGAAAGAAACTGCTTGAGATAGCGCTTGACTGAGCCGGGATCAGGCGCATCCGGCGTACCCAGATTGATGAGCAACACCCCAACAGACCCGCTCTTCACGGGCGGGTGCTCATTGGGGAGATGTTGCTTTTGCCAAGTCATTGTAGCTCTAACGCGTGAGACAGTGTCGGTATCCTGAGCAATTGGGCAAGCTCTAGGCGATACAACGCATGAGCGCATTCGCGATGAGCCCTTAGAGGCCATCTGACAAAAGCGGAAGCCTCCTTAGTCGCAGACCTGTCGCTGAAAAAAGTGCGTTCGCGATAGCGGGTGGGGCGACAACCACGCCGAGCTCGCCCGGATCAGCTGGGGCTGCAGAACTGGCGATAAAGTCTATCTCGATCTCGGGACAATCGGCCAAGGTCGGCAAACCATACGCATCATACTCAAAACTGGTTGGCAGGCCCGAACGGTATCGCACCGCGTTGCCAAGCGCGATGCCAAGACCAAACACCAATCCGCCCTCAATCTGCTGGCGTGCGATATCGCGGTTGATGATCCGGCCGATATCCACCGCGACAGAAAGATTGGTGA
>JBCBOW010000069.1:0-7586 GCA_039821045.1 Pseudomonadota bacterium | reverse complement strand
GAAACGCTGATAGAAGCCGTCGAGCTGACCCCGGCGAATGCCGATGCCAGCGACCGCCGCTTTCGCTGGAGCGCGGGGAGCTGCAAGAACCTTGTTATCGAAGCGTTCACAGTGGCGCTTAACCATCCTGTTTCCACGACCGCGGTCACCATCGCGGTCGCAAACGTCGGGCCTGGCTTACTCGTGGGCAATGCGCTCGCTTGTGCGGTGTTTCTTAAAAGTCACCGCGAACTGATCGAAAAGAAACTTGGGCGAAACGCGCCAACATGGAATGCGCTCTTTATCGATCTTTGCAATCGCTGGGACACAATGCTCAACGCACCGGCAAAGCCTGAGAGCTGACCACCCTCTACCGCCTCGATTGCAGCGCTGCACGCGTGGCTGAGCGGTTTGGTGCGTTGCTGGGCGAGGACCCGTGGGGCGGTGGCTATGTTGCGCCCGCGCGGTTTGCGCCTGTGGTGACAGCGGGGCGCGACTTTATCGCCGGGCCATCCCCGCAAAGCCGTCGCCCGGCTGAGCGCGCCATGCGCCCCCGCATCGTGCCGCGGCTGTGGGGTGTGCTGCCGCCGCCTAACGCACATGATCGCGCGCGCCGCATCACTGTTGTGCGCAATCCCGATAGCCCCTTTTGGATTGGAACCTTGCGCAACAGCGAGTTTCGCTGCGCCATTCCGGCCACCGCGATCATGCTGTGGGGCAGCGAGACCGATTATGAAGGGCGGCGGATCAAACACTGGTTTGCCCCGGCAGGAGAGACACCGTTTGCGCTCGCAGGCGTGTGGAAAGACGAAGAAGTGCCCGCCTTTGCGCTCATCACCTGTGAGGCTCAAGGTGCGCCCAAAGCCGCTGGCGCGCCGAGCATGCCACTGGTCCTTCCTGCCGATGCGGGCGCGCGCCACCTGTGGCTGCATGGCGATTGGAACGCGGCGCGCGCGCTCATCGATCAGCCGCAGCATGACCCTTTGCACCAGCTGGTGGCCCCGCATCAATAAGCCGCCGCAGGCGCGCCGAGACACAATCCCTCTTCCCCTCACCGGCCTGTTTCCCCTAGTCAAATGCCCTTGGGTGCCCTGTCAAAGCGGCATTGGGGGATGCGAGGATGACACAGCAGTTCAGCCAGATTGAGGCGTTTGCGCATTTGAGCCAGGCTGCGCTTGCACAGCTTGAAGCGGCGAGCGAGACGCGGATCATCAAGGGCGGCGAGATGCTGGTGCGTTATGGTGAGGCTTCGGACGCATTGTACATCGTGAGCGCTGGTCGCTTTCATGTGCAGCTTCCCGACGGCCGCGTTGTGGCGGAGATCGAAGCGGGCGAACCGGTCGGCGAGCTCGCCTTTTTTTCGGGCGGCACCCGCACCGCCGATGTGCGCGCCAGCCGCGATAGCGAAGTCTTTGCGCTGACCCGCGAGGCCTATGATCGGGTGGTCGAGAGCCACCGCGAAATCACTGAGAGCATCCTTGCCACCGTTGCCCGGCGGCTGGCTGCCACGACCGCTTCGGCCAAAGCGATGGAAGCCAAGCCCGGGCGCGTCGTCGCCCTTCTGCCCGCGGCGGGCTCGCGCATCCCTGAGGACCTCGCAGAACAGCTCACCGCCAGCCTCTCCAAATATGATGCGCCGCGGCTTGTCTGCGATGTTGACATGCCTTCCGGGCTCGGACCTGAAGACGCGCAATTTGGGCACTGGATCGCCGAGCTTGAAGCGAGCGCGGGGCGCATCCTGCTCAAAGCGAGCGACAATGAGGCGTGGAACAGGGCGATCGCGCGCAATTCCGATGATGTGCTGCTGATCGCCCCGTTGAGCGATAGCGACCCAGCGCTCAGCGAGCTTGAGACCTATGCACTCCCGCTGTTTCATCCGGGCAATCGCATGCTCATGCTATGGCGCGAGCGCGCGACGCAGGCAATCAGCGGCACGATCGCCTGGCTCGATGCGCGCCATGTGAAGCTGCATCATCATGTCCCGCTCGATAGCGAGGCTGCGTTTGACCGGGTCGCGAGGTTTATGGCCGGGCGCGCGAATGGCGTGGTGCTGGCGGGCGGCGGTGCGTTGGGGTGCGCGCATATCGGGGTGATGCGGGCGTTGATCGAAAACGGCGTTCCGATCGACTATTACGGCGGCACCAGCGCGGGCGCGGCGATGGGCGGAGCGCTCGCTCGCGGGCTCTCAGCGCAGGAAACGCTCGATCAGATGCAAGAGATGTTCATTGCCAACAAGGCGATGAAGCGGGTGACCATCCCAGTGCACTCCTTCCTTGATCCGCGGGTCTTCGATGATCAACTGCGCGAGCGCTATGGGACGCAGGATATCGCTGATCTGCCGTACAATTTCTTCGGCGTCTCGACCAATCTCTCGACCAACGGGATCTATGTCCACACGCGCGGGCCCTTGTGGGAAGCGGTGCGCGCGTCGGGATCGCTGCCAACGATCCTGCCGCCGCTGATCACCGAGGCGGGCGATATTCTGGTGGATGGCGGGGTGCTGGACAACATACCCGTTGCGATCATGCGCGAGCTTAAAGCCGGGCCCAACGTTGTGGTCGCGCTGCGCTCGGATGCGGGCGCGGCCTGGCGGATCAACGCGTCTTACTCCGATGTGCGCACGCCTGCGCAATTGGCGCGCGACATCGTGCTGCGGCGCAAGCCTGATCATGAGTTTCCCAGCCTGATCGAAATCATGTCACGCAGCATGGTGGTGGCGAGCGAAGGCACTGTCGAAGCCAGCCTTGCGGCAGCCGATGCGCTGCTCGTCCCGCCGATCCCGGAGGATATGCAGATCCTTGATTGGCACCTTGGCAAAGACGTGGCCGAAGCCGCGCGCCGCTACACCGCTGAGGCGATCGCTGAGCGCGCGGAACTGCAAGCGATGAAAGCGGCTTAAGGCCAGCTAGTGGGCCTGCCCGTCTCGCAAGGCCGAATGATCACTCGATCACGCGCCCGCGCACCATCACAAAATCAACCTCTTCGAGCACGGTCACGTCCTCAAGCGGGTTGCCATCCACCGCGATCAGGTCCGCTGAAAAACCGGCTGCGATCTGCCCGATCTCGTTTTCCAGCCCGAGGATCGCCGCAGCGCCCGTCGTCGCGCTCGCAAGCGCATCTTTGGGGCTCATCCCGCCTTTCACCATCAGCGCAAACTCTCCCGCATTCATCCCATGCGGATAGACGCCAGCATCCGTGCCAAACGCAATATCGAGATCATATTCGATCGCGCGCTCGATGATTGAGTCTGCGAATTTGGAAACCGCAAGGATCTTGGCTTCGACCACTGGCGTGTAGAATTGCTTGCCGAGATTCTGCTTGATCCCTTCAAACGCCATCAGCGTGGGGACGAGCGTCGTGCCCGCGTCTTTCATCGCCTTCGCAGCGGCTTCATCAATATAGGTGCCGTGCTCGATCGTCTGAACACCCGCTCGGGCAGCGGCTTCGATCCCGCGCGCGCCGTGCGCATGCGCGGCAACGTTTAGGCCAAGGCTCGTGGCGGTCTCAACAATCGCGGTCATCTCATCCAGCGTGAAATGCGCTTCAAGCCCGCGCCCCTGCTGGCTGAGAACGCCGCCCGTTGCGGTGATCTTGATGAGGTCAGCGCCATATTTTGACGCAAGGCGGACTTTCTCGGAGCATTCAACCGGGCCGGTGCAGGCATAGCCGCCCGTGATCGCATCGTTGACTTCGGGGCGAAAGCCGTTGGTATCGCCATGGCCGCCAACGATCGCAATGGTGCGCCCGCTGGTGACAACGCGCGGACCCGGCACCAGCCCTTCCGCGGTTGCGCGGCGCAGCGCCTGGGTCACCTGATCGGAGCGCGAGCCAAGGTCGCGCACCGTGGTAAAGCCCGCGAGCGCTGTTAGCCGCGCATTCTTGGCTGCGATCAGCGTGTAATATTCCGGCGGAGTCGTGGCTGCGCGCCAGAATTCGCCAGAAGGATCGCCCGAAAGGTGCGTGTGCAGATCGATGAGGCCGGGAAGCACCGTCTTGTCCGAAAGGTCGATGACCGTATCACCCTCGCCGATAAGCACATCGGTTGTCCCGGGGCGCACGATCTGTTCGATGCGCCCATCGCGCACCACGATCACGCCCGGCCCACTGGCCCCCGCATCGGCATCAAGGATGATGTTCCCCGCCTCGATCACGGTGATCTGAGCGGCCGCTGGTGTTGCCAGGACACCTAGGCACACCGCCAGCCCCGCCAACCAATTCTTCAAGCCCACCACATTCGCCTCCCCATTCCTCTGATGGCGCGAAGATGCGCTCATGTGAGCCCTAAGGCAAGCGGGTTGTGCCCCGCAAAGGCTTGAAGATAAAGGATATATTATATCATCGAGGCTGCACCTGTCGCCGAGAGCCGTCAGAAGGTGTAGCCAACGCCAATGCCGCCGACAAACTGGTTTGCATCCCCGCGCAGATCAGTGAACGGTGTGTCCGCGCCATCATTGAGCAACCGCGTGTAGCCAACGATCGTGTAGATGTTGAAACCGCCGTTCAGTGCGTTTCCATCCAGATCAAAGTTGAGAATTGCCGTCGAGCCCACAGAGTTGAGTCCGCCTTGCGCGTCAAACACCGGCAGGCCGCTGATCGCGCTTTGCTCAGGAGTTACGGAGAAATAATACTCAGCATAGCTGTCATCGACGAATTGCAGACCCGCATTCATCTGCAACAGCACGCCGGTGCCAAAGATGCGGCGATAGCCGATGCTCGGCTCCACCAGCATGCCTTCATGCGCGCCTGCAACATCCCAGCGCACTTGAGTTTGCAGCGTCAGCGTATCGCGCGGGTTGAACACGCCGGGAAACGACACCCCGACATTGCCGCCCACTTCGATGGCGAGATCAAGGTCCTCCAGCGTCTCTACCACTTCATCCTCAATTTGCGCCACGCGATCGTTGCGGATGCGGAAGGCTGGCCCTGCGCTAAGCCGCGTCTTGCGCTGACCAAAACTGGGCTCGGGCGAAAACACATCGAGGACAAAGCCGGGACCATTGGGTCTAATCCCAACTCCGCCGACCCGGCCAACGATCAGTGGCAGCGGGAAGACGATGTAATCATCTGAGCCCTGATAACTCGGGACCAGACCCGCGCCGATGCCGAGCGAGACCCATGTATCATCAAAAACAGGCTTTTGCATCGCGAAGGGCGGCGCGCCGGGGGCGCCAGCCGGGGGCCCCTGTGTCTGGCTGCTGCCTGCTGCATTGGCCTGTTGCGCTGCGCTTTCGCGGGCGCTGGCGAGCGAGAGAACGGGCTGCGGCGCGATACGGATGGCCTCGGGGGCGGGCTCCTGTGCTTCTTCAGTGCCAGCCTCTTCAGTGCCAGCCTCTTCAGTGCCAGCCGCTTCAGCCTGAGCGGCAAAGGGCAGCGCAAAAACACCAACGCCAAAGTAAAGCGCTGCGCGCCGCGTTTTGTTCAGGGAGCTGAGATTGAACGAGCGGGGCATAGACGTCTCCTGGAGAGGGGCTGAGTAGCTTGAGGGTGCAAACCAAAGGACAGAGCGCAGGAACAATGGCCCATAAATGAACGCAACCGTATAGGGTTCCTGCGTGCGACAAATCACTACAATGATTACGCGAAGTCATCGCGCCAACCTTTCGGCGAGGCCAACGCGATGGCATCGCCCGAACGATTGCCGGATGCGCCCCTGTGCCCTAGGGCGATAGAAAGATGAGCGACTCAACCCTTGATGCAGCGATCGTTGGCGGCGGCTTGGCCGGCGGGCTTATCGCGCTCGCATTGCATCAGGCGCGCCCGGAATTTCGCATCGCCCTTATCGAAGGGGGCTCCGTCATCGGCGGGAACCACCGCTGGAGCTGGTTTGAAAGCGATCTGTCGTCCGAAGGCAAAGCGCTGCTGGAGCCATTTCGCCGGACCGTGTGGGAAGAGGGCTATGATGTGCGCTTTCCCAAGCTCAGGCGCACGCTGCAAACCGGCTATCATTCGATGGCTTCGTCAGATTTTCACGAAGGTTTGATGCGGCTGCTGCCCGATGGCGCGATCATGCTCGGCAAGCGCGCAGCCTCGCTCGATGGGCGCGGCGTTGATCTTGAAGACGGCAAACGGCTCGATGCGCGCATGGTCGTCGATTGCCGCAATTTCCAGCCGAGCGAGCATCTGCGCGGTGGCTGGCAGGTGTTTATGGGGCGCCACATGCGCCTTGAAGAGCCGCATCAGGTTTCGCGCCCTGTGATCATGGATGGCGATGTCGATCAGCTGGCGCCTTATGGCAATGGCGGAGCTTATCGCTTTGTCTATGTGCTGCCCTTGGGCGCGCATGATGTGTTTGTCGAAGACACCTATTACGCTGATGATGCCAAGCTTGATCGCGGCGCGCTTTCAGGCCGGATTGATCAATATTGCCACGCGCAAGGCTGGAGCAACGGCGTGCCGGTGAGCCATGAGGCGGGGCTGCTGCCTGTGCTGACGGGCGGCGATTTTGCAGCCTATCAGGCCGAGATTCGCATCCCCGGCGTTAGCGTGGTCGGCGCTCGCGGCGGATTTACCCATCCGCTCACCAGCTACACTTTCCCCATTGCAGTGGACAATGCGCTGGCGATGGCGCGCGAGGCGGATTTGTCCGGCGCGCAAATGGCGGCCCTGTTTGAAGCGCGCGCCCGCAAACATTGGCGCAAGACTGCCTATTACCGCATGCTCAACCGAATGCTGTTTTTCGCCGCCGACCCGCATAAGCGCGTCAATGTGTTGCAACGCTTCTATGGCCTCTCACAGAATTTGATCGAGCGTTTCTATGCCGCGCGATCGCCTTTGCGTGATCAGGCCCGCGTCTTGTGGGGCAAGCCCCCCGTATCTATCCCGCGTGCAATCAAAGCCATCTTTATGCGCGGCGCGCCCTTAAAGGCGGAGCGCTCAGGCAATGTCAGCGCGCCCGCTGAAACCACTTTGAAGACGGAGAAAACCGCATGAACGCCGATGCCAAGCTCAACCTGGGAACGGCTGCCCCCGTCAAGGGAGTCGATCCGCGTCTCGCCGCTCGCTACGAAGGCAAGCGCGCCTGCGTCATCGGCGCAGGCTTTGGCGGCATGGCGTTGGCGATCCGGCTGCAATCGGCTGGTATCGCGACCACCGTGGTCGAAGCGCGCGACAAGCCGGGCGGCCGCGCCTATTTCTGGGAGAAGGACGGCTTCACCTTCGATGCTGGCCCCACTGTCATCACCGACCCGCCCTGCCTGCAAGAGCTCTGGGCGCTCACGGGGCATGACATTGCCGAGGACGTTGAGCTGATGAAGGTCATGCCGTTTTACCGGCTCAATTGGCCCGATGGCACCAATTTCGATTACTCAAACGATGAAGACAGCCTCAACGCTGAGATCGCCAAGCTCAATCCCGATGACGTGATCGGCTATGCGCGTTTCCTTGAATATTCAGCACGGGTTTACGAAGAAGGCTATGTGAAGCTTGGCCACAAGCCCTTTCTCGATTTCAAGACGATGCTCAAAGCCGCGCCCGCGCTCGTGAAGGAACAGGCCTGGCGCAGCGTCTATTCGATGGTCTCCAGCTATATCGAGCATCCCAAGCTGCGCGAGGCGTTCAGCTTTCACTCGCTGCTCGTCGGTGGCAACCCGATGAAGACGAGCAGCATC